>JBEBGT010000092.1:0-9798 GCA_040081365.1 Candidatus Eiseniibacteriota bacterium
TCGCTCGTGATGACGGCGGACAACAAGCCCGGCGCGGTGCACGCGTTGCTCTCGCCGCTCGCGGCCAACCGGGTGAGCATGTCGCGCATCGAGTCGCGCCCGGTGCCGGGCGCGGCGTTCCGCTATCGCTTCTACCTCGACCTCGACGCGCACGCGGCCTCGGCCGCCGTGGCGGGTGCACTCGCTGACATCGCCCCGTTCGTGAGCGAGCAACAGCTGCTGGGCACCTACCCGGCGGCGGGGGCGGAAGGCGAGCCGCGCTGAAGCGGGGCCGCTCCGGGCCGCTGGCTGACAGAGACTTCACTTGAACTGGCCGCGGTGCGTGGAGATACTTCGATTCACAAGAAGTCCCCGCAGGGGTGTACCCCCATGCGCATTAGGTCTCCGGGCCCTTCGGGGCCCGCATGATCTTTCCGGGGGGCGTGAGAGCCCCCCGGATTTTTTATTGCGCGGGAGGACGTCTTGGGTCCGAACACGGGTCGCACCGCCCGTATCTTCGTTGATTTCTGGAACTTCCAGCTGCAGTGGAACGATCGTACGCAACGTGCGCCCTGTGATTGGACCAGGCTGCCCAGGGCGCTGCTCGCAAGAGCCGAGCATGTGCTGTCCACGGTTGGCAGCAACACCCCGCTCCTGCTCGACGAGTCGCGGGTCTACGCTTCCTACGATCCGGCGCGGCCCGCCGACGCCAACCTGCGGCGGTGGCTCGACAGCTTCCTGGACCGGCAGCCGAGCTATCGAGTCGTCTCGAAGGAGCGCCGCTCGCACGCGAGCCCAGCGCATTGCACCGCGTGTGGGAACGAGGTGCGCGAGTGTCCACGTTGTCGACAGCCGCTTCGTCAGAGCGTCGAGAAAGGGGTCGACACGGCCATCGTCACCGATCTTCTGTCGCTCGCGTGGGAGCAGGCCTTCGACGTCGCGATCCTGGTCTCGAGCGACAGTGACCTGGTGCCCGGCGTGGAACGGCTTCAGGAGCGCGGCCCCAAGGTCATCAACGCGACCTGGCGCGGGCACGGACACCACCTCGCGAAGGCGAGCTGGGGTTCTTTCGACCTCGACACGATGGTGGCTGAGCTGACTCGAACCTGAGCCGATCGTCCCTGACGGTCACCTGAACGGCGCCCGCGCGCGAGCGCGAGCGCCGTGCATCTTGATCATCCGCCGTGCGGCGGGGCGAGACTCAGCTGACGAGCTTGGCCGTCAGCGTGATGTTCGTGTTGAGCAGCCGCGAGATCGGGCAACCGGCCTTCGCACCGGCGGCGATCTCCTGGAACTTGGCGTCGTCGATGCCCGGCACGACCGCTTCGAGTTCGAGCGCCGACGAGCTCACCGTGGGCTTGCCGTCGACCGGCTCCAACGTGACGGTGGCCTTGACCGACAAGCGCGTGGGCGTGAAGCCGGCCTTGCCGAGCTCGGCCGACGTCGCCATGGCGAAGCAGCCCGAGTGCGCCGCTGCGACCAGCTCCTCGGGCGTCGTGCCCGCTCCGGCGCCTTCGAAGCGCTTGGCGAACGTGTACGCCGAATCCGTGAACGCGCCGGAGCCGCTCGTGAGCTTGCCCTTGCCGTCCTTCAGGCCGCCTTCCCAGACGGCCGCTGCAGTGCTCTTCATGGGATGTTCTCCTCGGATGGATGAATGGGGGTGCTGCCGCCCGGGAGAGTAGCCGAGCGCGCGGGGAGGCGCATCCGAACGTGGTCGGGGCTCCAGCGTCCGAGTTGCCGGAGGGCTACAAGAACGCTGCCGCGGCTTCGGCCGCGCGCCGGAGCGGCTCCAGCACCTGCTGTTCGAGCCCGTCGCGGTAGAACAGGTTGTAGGTATCGAACGGGATGATGCGCCGGGCGTCGGGGTGCACGATGTGCACGCAGGTCTTCTTGACTGAGCGCAGGTCGAACGACTGCGCGTCGATGAACTGCATGATGATGACCCGGAACACGCGGTCGTAACCGAAGCCCTTGGGCACCGCCACCTGTGGCAGGCAGCACAGCAGTTCTTTCAGGCTGTTCGCCGCCGAGATGGGAGAGTGGTTGGTGGCGAGCACCTTGAACAAGTGCTTGTGCAACGCCGAGTCCTGTTCGTACACGATCGTGTTCTTGCTGCCATCGATGAGCACCTGCGGTTCGATCAGCCCAGTCAGCGGCGCCAGCCCGCCGTCCATGCGCAGCGCGTAGGCCATGGCCAACGAGTCCGGGTGGCAGGGCACGGGCATGATGTCCGCGGGTTTGAACACCGGGAACTGTTCGAGGATGCGGCGACGCACCTCACTTACGGTGAGCCGCTCACTCGCACCGGCGTAGCCATCGAGCCGGCCGGCGGATTGCACGGGCTGGAACGTGACCCCGCGCACGCAACGCTGGCGGGCCGCGTACTCGAGGATGGCGCCGATCTCGCCGTCGTTCACACCCTTCTCGAGCGTCACCACCAGAGTGGTCGACAAGTTGAACTCGTTGAGATGGGCGATCGCCTGTTCGCGCACCGAGCGCAGGTCGGCGCCACGCAGCTTCATGAGCGGCTCGCGTTGCAGCGAGTCGAACTGCAGGTACAGCTCGAAGCCGGGCATGTAGCGTGCCATGCGTTCCACGAACGCGCGCTCCTTGGCGATCCGGATGCCGTTCGTGTTGACCATCAGGTGCTTGATGGGGCGGCGGCGGGCGGCGTCGAGGATCGCGAAGAACTCGGGGTGGATCGTGGGTTCACCGCCGGAGATCTGCACCACGTCGGGCTCGCGTTCGTTGCGCACGACGCAGTCGAGCATGCGCTCGATGTGCTCGAGCGTACGGAACCCGGGCCGATGCGGGCCGCTGGCGGCATAACACACGGGGCACGTCAGGTTGCACTGGTCCGTGACCTCGATGAGCGTGAGGCACGAGTGCTGTTCGTGACTCGGGCAGATGCCGCAGTCGTACGGGCAGCCCCAGCGCAACGGGGTGTTGTAGTGGTTCGGCTGCTCGGGCGGCTTGAGGAAGACCTCGCGGCAGCGGCGGTAGTAGTCGACGTCGTCCGCCATGAGCACGCGCTCGTTCCCATGCAGCGGACAGGCCTTGAGCATGTACACCCGGCCGTCCTCGAACACGATCTTGCCCTCGACGCGGCGTAGGCACGTCGAGCAGATGGACACGGCGACGTCGTAAAACAGGTACGGGCGGACCTTGTCGGACATCGCGGTCTCCGGTTCGTGAGAGCTTCTACGCATGCGAGTCGGGTTGGGGCTGTGACCGCCGGATGATAGCCTGCTCGGGTCGATCTGTGTCGCCCAACAGGCGTGGCTCCGGACCGAGTGCGATCCGGGTGACGGCTGGTCGCCGCGCCGGCCAGCGAACCAATCCGCGGCAAGTGGGGGGTTGCCTTCCAGCGCGGTGCGACCCCGGAGGACAGTCCTGTGATCGTGACCCCGAGCCGCCACCGTCCGACCTTACGCTCAGGCGCGCGAGCCTGCATGTACGCGCTGTTTGCCGTGATGGCCGCATGTGCTCCGTCCTGTGGCGGCCTGGCCCGTACTCCGCAACCGGGCGTGACCGGCACGGCGCGTCAGGTGCTGACCGCGTCGGGCTCGAACGCGGACCTCATCCGCTTCATCCGTGAGGGTGACACGGCAAACGTTCGCCAGGTCCTCGAGGGTGGCCGCGATCCCGATGCGCAGGGCTATGCCGGCGAGCTACCTCTCGTGGTCGCCGCGTCCACCCGGGACCGTGCGTGCGTTCGGTTGCTGCTTGCTCATGGCGCCCACGCCGACGCATCCGACCTGTTCGATGTCACGCCCCTGATGCGCGCCGCAGAGAGCGGTGATGCCCAGCTGGTGACGGACCTCTTGGGGCTCGGAGCGAACCCGAATCATGTCATTCGCTCTACGCCTCCGGTGACCGCCAGTGAGGTCGGATACACGCCGCTGTTCTTCGCCTGTCGGGGAGGGTCGCTGCCGATCGTGGCGGCACTCGTCCAGAAGGGGGCAGACGTGAATCACATCCTGGTGCAGGGCGAACTCGGGATGGGGGACGACGGGATGACGCCGACCCTGATGGCGGCGGAGTCGGGCCATGCCGAGATCGTGGAGTTCCTGCAGCAACAGGGGGCGCGTGAGGACGCCCGCAAGCGGGACGAAGCCCTGCTGCGCGGTGCGGCCCTGCGGGACGACAGCACGCGAGTGCGTGAGCTCCTCGCCAAGGGTGTGCCGGTGGACGCTCGGGGCACGAAACGGATCCAGGGGACGACGTTGATCTTGAGGACCCCGCTGCTCATGGCCATCGACAGTCGTGTGCGTGGTGACCGCCCCGCATCGATCGCGGTGGCGCGGTTGCTGATCGCGGCTGGGGCTGACATCAACGACGTGGGGCTGGGGGACTCACCGCTCGCCATCGCCGTGGAACAGCGTCAGGTCGAGACGGTTCGATTTCTCGTCTCGGCCGGTGCCGATCCCCGTCGTAAGGGTCGTGACAGTGAGTCCGCGCTCCAACTCGCGCGGCGCGGTGTGAAGCAGGGTTGGTATGGCATGTCTCCCATCCTGGCGATTCTCGAGCACGGGCGGTGAGCATCGTGTCCCTGCTGCGAGCAAGCCTTGAGCATGTAGGCCCGGTCGTGCTCGAACACGGTTTTGCCTCCGACGCAGCGCAGGCACGTGGAGCAGATCGACACGGCGACGTCGTCGTACAGGTACGGGCGGACCTTGTCGTGCAGGCGGGCGCTCCTAGAGGCTGGCCCCGGGGTATCCGCTCCAGCAAGACGAGAGCAACAGGGAGAGACACGATCCGAGAGTCGCGTAACCGACACAGAACGGCCGATGCCAGCCTCGCACTGCCGCGACGAGGGCCAGGACGGTGCTGGCCACGTAGGTCACGACCTCGAGGCGAGTGATCAACAGCTCGATGGCCCTGCTCGGATGCAGCTGAGCGAAGCCGATGAGCGTGGAGGGAAGCAGGGAAACCGCGAGGAAGATGGCGAGAGCGGCCCCGGCACCGGCCATGAACCGGATGATGAGTGCGATGGCATCCAAGCCGCGGGGCCGCTGTTCAGGCGCAATTGGTGGGAGCGGGTCGATGGGTCACCTCGGAGCGCGGGGGCGAGGTTCAATAGGGGGGGCAGCGGAACGCGTCCCCCGAGCATACCTCAAGAATCTACGCGCGAACGAATATTGTGAACCGATTGCCATCAGGCATGTCCACTGGATCGCAGACATTCCCAGCGCCAGCCGAGGCTCGGGCTTGATCACCTCCAACGCGAACCGGAACGCGCAGTAGAATGTGATGAAGCCCCGGAACAGGTCGCCCGTCTCGAAGCCCGCGGAGCGCCGCGCGCGCCACGCCCATGCCGCGATGAGAGCGAGTGCCGCGATCTCATACAACTGGGTGGGGTGCCGGCTCAGGCCGTCGCCGAAGTCGACTCCCCATGGCAGGCGGGTGGGATTCCCGTAGGTGTGGTCGGTGAGGCCCGCGAGAAAACAGCCGACACGGCCGATCGCGATCCCGATACAGAGCGGGAGCACG
Source organism: Candidatus Eiseniibacteriota bacterium (assembly GCA_040081365.1). Lineage (GTDB taxonomy): Bacteria > Eisenbacteria > RBG-16-71-46 > RBG-16-71-46 > RBG-16-71-46 > JAIOPA01. The sequence goes on from JBEBGT010000092.1 coordinate 5,473, forward strand.
AACAGGTCGCCGGTGCGTATCCGGACGCCCAAGGCGCGCTTCACCCACTCGACGGACATGAAGCCACCCAGCAGACCGCCGACGATCGTCTTGCCGCCGGCGGCGGTCGCGAGCCCCGCGAGCGAAGGCTGGCTGGGGAGGTTCTGCAGCATGGCCAGAATACGCGCGCCCAGCGCAGCGCCGACCACGGCGGCGGCGATCACCAGGTAGCGGGTTTCGGTGGGCAGCGGGTCCCGCCAGCGACCGCGCAGCCAGAGGAAGGAGCGGAAGCCGAGGAAGTACCCCAGCGACTCGAACACCAGATGCGCGGGGAGTGCGAACGCGCCCACATGGAATATCACGGGAAAATGCACCGGTGGAGGATACGCACTTGCCCGCGCCACCGCGAGTAGCGGTGTCCGCGCATGAGAACGGCCGTGCAGGGAGTGAACCTGCGCGGCCGTGTTCGTTCCCCCTGCGGATCAGACTTCCGTGGCGCCCATCCCCGGTGCCGTACTCGTGCCACTGAACGCCGGAGCTTCGGGCGCGGCCACCGCGGGCCGCTCGGGAGCCGGCTTCGCGGGCACGTGCGTCGTGTGCGGTGCGGGGGCGTCGGCCGGTTTGCTGAACCACTTGCCGGCCCACACCGCGCACCAGGCGCCGAAGTCGTCGAGGTACGTGTACACGACCGGCACCACGATGAGCGTGAGCAGTGTGCTGGTGATGAGGCCGCCGATCACGGCGTGCGCCATGGGTGCGCGGAACTCGGAGCCTGCGCCGAGCGCCAGCGCCGTGGGCAGCATGCCGAAGATCATGGCCAGCGTGGTCATGATGATCGGACGCAGGCGCAGCTCGCCGGCGTCGACGAGAGCCTCCTCGCGACCACGGCCCTTGGCCCGAGCCTGATTCACGAAGTCGACCAGCAGGATGGCGTTCTTCGTCACGAGCCCCATGAGCATGATGATGCCGATCATGCTCATGATGTTGAGCGAGCCACGCGCCATGGCGAGCGCGCCCATCACGCCGACCAGCGACAGCGGCAGCGACAGCATGATGGCGAGCGGTGTGAGGAAGTTGCCGAACTGGCTGGCGAGGATGATGTACAGGAAGATCACCGCCATCGACAGCGACTCGGCCATGTAGCCGACCGTTTCGGCGAAGTCCGCCTGCTCGCCACCGAAGTCGAACGCGTACCCGGGCGGCAGTGCGATCTTCTTCAAGCGCGCCTCGATGTCGCGCGTCACGTCGGTGAGCGGGCGGTTCTGGTAGTTACCCTCGATGGTGGCCACACGCTCGAGCTTCTGGCGGTCGATCTGCGCCGGCGCGCCGTCGGCGCGCAGCGTGGCGACCTGCGACAGCGGCACCATGACGCCGGCACCGGTGCGCGGGTCGATCTGCGACGTGGCCACGGGCGTGCGCAGCAGGTCGCTGCGCGACTCACGGAACTCGGGCGCCATGCGCACCACGACGTCGTGCGACAGGCCGTTGGGATCCTCCCAGTCGCCGGCCTTCTCGCCCGACAGCACCGGGCGCAGCGTGGCACCGATCTGGCCCACCGACAGCCCGACCTGCGCGGCCATGTCGCGGTTGACGTCGACCAGCAGCTCGGGCTTACGGCCCTCGAGCGACGACTTCAGCTCGACCAGGCCCGGCACGTCCTTGATCGCGGCGATACTCTGGTCCGAGAGCCGCTGCAGCGTCTTCAAGTCGGGGCCGTTCAGGTTGATCACGATGGGCGCAGCCGAGCCGCCCACAGCGCCGCCTTGGAGGATGCGCGCGGCCGAGCCGGTGAAGCGCGGCAGCACGCTGCGGATGTCGGTCTCGAACGCCTGCTGCGACAGCTTGCGGTCGTGCCGGGCCACCAGCTTCACGAACAGCGTGCCGCGGTTCACTTCCTTGTTGTGCGCCTCGCCGCCGATGGTGAGGTAGGTGTACTTCACCTCGGGCCGGCTCTTCAGGTAACTGGCGATCTCCAGCCCCTTGCTGCGCGTGTAGTCGAGTGACGAGCCCACCGGCGTCTCGTACGACACGTAGGTCTGCTCTTCATCGGACTTGGGCATGAACTCGCCGCCCACCAGCCCCAGCATGGGCAGCGCGATGGCCACCACGAACGACAGCGCGGCGATGCCCAGCGTCTGCACGCGGTGCGCCAGCGCCCAGCGGATGACGCCCCGGTAGCGCTGGCCCAGTGCTTCGAACGAGGCGTTGAAGCGCTTGAGCGCCTTGCCGACGCGCCCCTTGGGTTCCTGGCCTTCGGCCTGCGGGTCGTACCAGCGCGACGACAGCATGGGGTCCAGCGTGAACGACACGAACAGCGACACCGACACCGCGAACGCCACGACGATGCCGAACTGGAAGAAGAACCGCCCCACGATGCCGCCCATGAACGCCACCGGCACGAACACCGCGAGGATCGACAACGTGGTGGCGAGCACGGCGAAGCCGATCTCGGCCGTACCCTTGCGCGCGGCGGTGAAGTGGTCCTCGCCGGCTTCCACGTGGCGCACGATGTTCTCGCGCACCACGATGGCGTCGTCGATCAGGATGCCGATGACCAGCGACAGCGCCATGAGCGTCATGGTGTTGAGCGTGAAGCCGAACGCGTAGAAGGCCAGAAACGCCGACAGCACGGAGACCGGCAGCGTGAGCCCGGTGATCACCGTGGAGCGCCACGAGTTCAGGAACACGAACACGATCAGGATGGTGAGGAGCGCGCCCTCGAACAGCGTGTGCTGCACGTCCTCCACCGAGTTGCGGATCCACACCGAGTTGTCCTGGATCGTGGCCAGCTTCACGCCGCCGGGCAGCGTCTCGTTCAACCTGGCCACGGTCTCGTTCACCTGGTCGGCGATGTCGACCGTGTTGCCGCCCGAGACCTTGCGGATCTCGATCGCCACCGCGCGCTCGCCGTTGACGAACGCCGCGTCGCGCTCTTCTTCCTGGGCATCTTCGACACGCGCCACCTGCGACAGCCGCACGGGCACGCCGCCGCGCACGCCCACGGTGATGCTCTCGAAGTCGCGCGGGTCGGCGATGCGGCCCTTGATGCGCACCAGGTTCTCGGACGCCCCACGCTGCACGCGGCCGGCCGGCACGTCGGTGTTCTCGCGGTTCACGGCGGCCACCACCATGTCGGGCGACACGCCCAGCGCGTCCAGCGAAGTGGGCAGCAGCAGCACGTGCACCTCGCGGCGCACGCCGCCGGCCACGGTCACGCTGCCGACGCCGGGGATGTTCTGGAGCCGGCGGCTGATGTTCTCCTCAGCCAGCTCGGTGAGGTCGCGCAGCGGTTGGCCCGCGCCTTTCAACGAGAACGTCATGATCGGTTCGGCGCCGGGGTCGAACCGCGCGATGACGGGCGGATCGATGTCGTTGGGCAGGTCGTGCCGGATGGCGTCCATCTTGGAGCGCACGTCCGCCATGGCATCCATGACCTTGGTCTGGAGCCGGAACTCGATCAGCACCTGCGAGAAGCCCTCGTTCGAGTACGAGATCACCTTCTTCACGCCCTCGACCGAGTTCACCGCTTCTTCGATTCTTTTGGTGACCTCGCGCTCCACGGCCTCGGGCGAAGCGCCGGGGTAGGTGGTGGAGATGTTGATGAACGGGAAGTCGACCTTGGGCCACAGGTCCACGGCCAGCCGGCGGTACGAGAAGATGCCCAGTGCGACCATGGCCACGATCATCATGGTGGCCAGGACCGGGCGCTTGATGGAGAGGTCGGACAGGAACATGGGCTAGCTCTCCTTGCCGGACACGCGGGCCACGCGGCCGGGCGCGAAGCCCTCGACCGGCCCGGTGATCACCTGGTCGCCCTCGGCGAGCCCGCTCAGCACTTCCACGAGGTCGCGGCGCTCGTCGCGCAGTCCGGCCTTCACGGCCTTCTTGTCGAGCTTGCCGTTCGCGAGCACCCACACGAACGTGGCCTCGCCGTCGTGGCGCAATGCCGCGCTCGGCACCGCCAGCACCTTGCGGGCTTCCTTGGTGACCACGCTGCCGGTGGCGAACAGCCCGCCCACCAGCCGCGCGCCATGATTGGGCACGTTGACGTACACCTTCACCTGGCGCGTGGCGGCATCGGCCTGCGTGTTCACGCGCGCCACACGACCCTCGATGCTGCCGGCCTCGAAGCCCGCCACGTCCAGACGCACCGGCGAGCCCGGCCGCACCAGCCGCACGTACTCGCTCGGCACGCTGGCCTCGAACTCGAGTTCGCGCGTGTTCGACACCACGAACAACGGGTCGCCGGCACCCACGCGCGTGCCGGACTGCACGCTGCGCGTGGTGACCGCGCCCGCTTCGGGCGCGCGCAGCGTGGCGTCGGCGAGGCGCTTGGATGCCGCCGCG
>JBEBGT010000589.1:0-2578 GCA_040081365.1 Candidatus Eiseniibacteriota bacterium
TCGTGAACCTGCTCGTGCTGTTCGGCGCGATGTTCGCATTGCTGGTGCCGGGGGTGCGGGTGCGCCTGCCCATGCTGGCGCCAGCCATGCTCATCGTGTTCGGCAGCCTGCTGGCGCTGCTGCAGGCGCCTTCGCTCAAGCTCGCCGCGCTGGCGCTGGCCCAGGACGTCTACCTGTTCGCGTGGTTCGCACTGGTGGTGAACCTGATGCGGTCGCGCACCGACATGCGCGTGGTCATGACCACGTGGACCGCGACGGCCGTGGCCGTTTCGGTGACGGCGCTGGTGCAGATCGTGCTTCACGACGGCACGCTGTCCGGGTTCCTCGGTTCGCGTGGCTTCCGTCCGGCCGGAACGCTTTACAACCCCAACATGCTGGCCGATTACTTGGTGACCAGCCTGTTCGTCGCTGGCGTCGCGCTCCACGGTCGTGCGCTCATGCTGCGTGCGCTCGTCATGATGGTGCTCGTCGCTGGACTGCTCGCCACCAAGTCCAACGGTGGCATGGCAGCGCTCGCGGCGGGCGTGCTGGTGTGGCTGCTCGTGCGTGCGATCACGCGGCGAGTGCCGCTGGCCGCGATCCTGGCCACGGTGAGCCTGGCGCTGGTGCTGGGTGGCGGCGCATGGTGGCTGAACTCCGAGTGGCGCGTGGGGGACGGCGCACTGGTGTCGTTTCGCCAGCACACGTTCGCCGGCCGGCTGGAGCACAGCTCCGAGAGCCGGCTCAAGATCTGGGACCAGCTTCAACGCACCTACGCGCGTTCTCCGCTCGGCATCGGGCCCGGCAACAGCGGTGCGATCACGCTGGGCATCGCCGAGCGGGAACGTCCGGACTCGTGGCTGTCGAAGGAAGCGCACAGCGACTATCTGGCGTATGCCATCGAGCGCGGGCCCCTGGGCGTGGTCGGATTGCTGTGGTGGACCGCGGCGGGCTTCGCCGCCGTCGCCGCGTGGGCCGCGGCGGCCGCCGCCTCGCGCCGGGTGAGCGGTGCGGGCAAGGCCGCGCGCTACGTGCAGCGGCCGGGCGCCGAGCTCGCGCGCAAGCGCGAACAGCACCGCGACCAGGCGTTCACCGCCGCCATGGCCGCCGTGCTCACCGCTTCGGCCATGCACTCGGCCGTCATCGAGAAGCTGCACTTCCGCCACTTCTGGCTGGTGCTGGCGCTCATCTGTGGCGCGGCCTGCATGGCGCGCGAATCCGCCGCCGCCGCGGACGACGACGTGACGCCGCCGGCCCCCGTGCCGCAACGCGAACCGCTGGCGCTGCCCGTACACAGGACCGGCACCGCGGTGGCCTCGCGGGGTGCCCTCTCCGTGGAGGTGCTGTCATGAAGTCCCTGCCCGGTGCCGGTCCGATCCCCATGCCTGGCGCGGTCCGCATCGTGGACGTCATCAACCTCGGCACGTCGGCCGAGACGCTGCTGCGCGAACGCGTGCTCGCGCTGCGCGCCAAGGGCATCGACAACTCGGTCGTGTGCATCGACGGGCCGGCCGTGCCGCGGTTGATCGCCGCCGGTGTGCCCGTGCACACCGTGCCGCTGCCGCGCGGGCTCGATCCGTTCAAACTCGTGCGCTCGACACTGGAGATGGCGGCGTGGTTCCGCGAGCTGCGACCCGACATCGTGCACACGCACTGCAGCGTGCCCGGCGTCGTCGGTCGGCTCGCCGCGCGCCTCGCCGGCGTCCCGGTGGTCATGCACACGGTGCACGGCTTCTGGTTCCACGACGCCAGCCCTGCGCTCGAGCGTCTGGTGGGTGTCGGGGTGGAGTCTTTCGTGGGGCGCTTCACCGACCTGCTGTTGAGCCAGAACCACGCTGACATCGAACAGGCCATGCGTCACCGCATCGTGCCGCGTGACCGCGTGCGCCATGTGGGCAATGGCATCACACTGGCGCGCTTCCCGTTGGCGGCGCCCCGCGCGGCCGCGGACGTGCCGGTCATCGTGTGTGTGGCGCGCTTCGAACCCGTGAAGAACCACGACCAACTGTTCGCTGCCGCGCGGTTGCTCGCGGCCCAGGGCGTGCGCTTCGAGCTGCGCTTGATCGGCGGCGGCGACGGCCAGGCCCGCTGCGAGGCCCTGGTGCGGGAACTGGGGCTCGAGGCGCAGGTGCGTTTCCTGGGCTATCGCGACGATATCGCCCAGCTGCTGGCGGACAGCGACATCGCGGTGCTGACCTCGCGCAAGGAAGGGATCCCGCGCGCCGCGCTCGAGGCCATGGCGGCGGGCCGACCCGTGGTCGCCACGCGCGTCACCGGGACCCGTGAGGTCGTGCGCGACGGCGAGACCGGCCTGCTGGTGGAGATCGACGACGCACCGGCTCTGGCCGGCGCGCTCGCGCGGCTGCTGGCCGATCCGGTGGAGCGTACGCGCATGGGGCTCAACGGCCGCGAGGTGGTCGAAGCCGAGTTCGACGAAGTCGAGATCGTGCGCCGCATCGAACGGGCGTATCGCGAGGCGCTGCGCCTGCGCGGCTTGCCCGTGCCGGCGGCACTGGCCAGCGAGGTGCGCGTATGAGCACGCTCGCCCCGGTGGCGGCCGCGATGCCGGCCGCGGCCATGCCCAGCTCCGCGGCGCGCG
>JBEBGT010000590.1:0-2558 GCA_040081365.1 Candidatus Eiseniibacteriota bacterium
GCCTGCCGGTGACGCTCGGGGCGGGCTCGTTCATGCGCGTACCCAGCGACGAACGCATCCGGCTCGTGGTCGTGGCGCAGGGCTTCGATGCCGCCGATGACTGGATCGCCGAGCACGTCGAGCCCAACGACGTGCTGGTGACGGCCGACATCCCGCTGGCCGCGCGCGCGCTGGCCAAGGGCGCGCGGGCGATCGGCACCACCGGTCGGCCGTTCACCGAGGACAACATCGGCGACGCGCTCGCCACCCGCACGCTGCTCGCCGACCTGCGCGGCGCGGGCGAGGTCACGCGTGGTCCCGCGCCGTTCGACCCGCGCGACCGCTCACGCTTCCTGCAGGCGCTCGAGAACGCCGTGCAGGCGTCGAAGCGCGCTGCGCCGTAGCATCAAGGCCCCGGCCGCAGGTCCCTCACGCCGGCGGGTGGCGTGGTGTCGATCTCGGTGCGCAGCAGGAACAGGGCATCGAACGGCGGCACATGCTGCGTCGCGCTCACGAGCCCGTTGTTCACGCTCGCCGGGCGTGTGCCGAGGATGCGCCGGAACGGGAACTCGAGCGGCACGTCCAGACTGAGCTCGGTGGGGTTCACGAGCACGATGCCGTTCTGGAAATCGCGACGCCAGACGCTCGTGGCACCACTCTGGAAGTGCACGTCGTCGAACCACACGTCGCCGTCCTGCAACCCGACGAAGAACGCCAGTGACGCGTTCATGGAGGTGCTGGGCTGGAGCACGACCTGGTACTGGCGCCACGTGGCGTCCACGGTGATGTTCGCGCTCCCACCCGAGTTGCCGGCCAGCACGCGCACCACGCGCGGGGCGTCCGACTTGCACCAGAACGTGGCGGAGCAGCTGGTGCCCGCCTGCACGGCGAGCTGTCCCACGCTCGACAGGTACACGTTCCAATCCACCGTGCTCGCGGCCGTGATGTGCACCTTGGCCGAGGACGTGCCCACGGCGGCGGTGGTCCCGTCACGCGTCAGGGTGGCAGCAGCGGGTGCGAACGTCGCGAACGTCCAACCCGTGGTGGTGTTGACCTCGAAGCCGGCATTCGTGATGGCATCGGGCGCGCTACCCACCCACAGCATGGTGTGGTGCGGTCCGAGCGGCTGGCCGAGCCAGCCCGTGTGCTGCAGCGCCTCGCTCGAGCGCCCGGTGGCCAGGTCCACGGCGTACTCGTCGTACCACCAGTCCTGGTAGGGCGCGACCCGCACGCTGCGCTCCGGCAGGAACGAGTGCACACCGTTGCCCAGCGCGGCGCTGCCCAACCCGTAGCGCAGGCGATGCGTGTTGAAGTCGTTGTACTCGGTGCCGGAACTGCCGGACGAGGCGGTGGCGATCCAGTTGCTCGCCGGCGGCAGGTAGTCCGCGTCATCCTTGAAGTAGCCGCGCGTGCTCGCGTCGCCCAACATGTTGGATGCCCACGTGCCGCCCTGCTGGAACGGGAAGTTCTCCCGCATCCAACCGTTGAACAGGCCATGGTGGGCGCTGCCCGCACAGTTGCCCACCAGCTTGAAGTCCGGGCCACCATCGCGCCGCAGGCGCGCGGCGAGGGTGTCGGAAGCCGCGATCCACGCGGCGTCCAGTGCGGCGAGCGTCGGGTAGCCGGCGCGCTGGTAGTCGATCACACTCGACGTCCCGCCCTGGGTCCATGCGATGCCGCGACAGAAGACGTCGGCGAACAGGCCGTCCCAGTCCCCGCTGGCGATGATGTGGTCGCGGACGATGTCGGCCAGACCCTCGGCCACCACGAAGCGCCCGTTCACGTCCTTCTTGGCCATGTTGATACCGTGATCCAGGTACTCGAGCCCCGTGTTCTTGTCGTACAGGAATCCGTCCCGGTCGCGCAACATGTGGCGGATGAGCGTGGGGATGTGACGCGTGGAGTCCGCGTCGTTGACCTGCCAGATGCTGTTCGTGAGCAGGTAGCCCAGTAGCTCGATATTCGGATTGAGCGCGCGCATGGCCTGCACGATGTCCGGCCGGTAGGGCGACACCGGATACGCGTCGATGATCACGTGGCCGAAGCGCGAGGCGCGGCGCAGCTCGAGCGTGTCGAGCGAGCCATCCGGTCGCACGTAGGGATAGCCGTCGCCGATCAACGAGCCATAGAGCCCGAGCCGCGGGAACGGCTGGGCGTCGGCCGTCGAGGGACACATGGCGGACAGGAGCGACGCGGCCAAGGCCGCAGCAGGGATCCAGTGGGTCGGGCGCATGGGGTTCCTCCGGGTTATCGGCCGTGGAGGTACTCCGCTGAAGCGGCCGCCCGGGGCAGCCCGGGCGCGGCTCGCAGCGGGACCTGCGGCGCTGGCACTCGTCGGAACCGGGTGTGGGGTGATCTCCGGCTCGCGGCGAGCCTAGCAGGCTTGGGGCCTGCGCGGGTGCGAAGCAGGACCATTCGCCCGCGGCCGCCCGAGCCCTGCCCTCGCCCGCGGCGGCAGCCGGGTCGGGGATCGACTCGGTCCGTGCGCGGCGACCGCGTGCGGCCGTCGCGCTATAGTGCGCGCCATGTCCCTTGCCGAGGCGTCCCCCCCGCGCTCCGTCGTCGCTGTCTCTTATACA
>JBEBGT010000591.1:0-2557 GCA_040081365.1 Candidatus Eiseniibacteriota bacterium
CTACCTGGCCTGCGCGGGCGATGCGATCGTGGCCGGGCCGGGCACGATCACGGGTTCCATCGGCGTGTTCGGCGGCAAGCTCAATGTCCTGGGGCTCTACCACAAGCTGGGGCTCAACATCGAGACGGTGTCCCGCGGCCGGCATGCCGAGATGCTGTCGCCGTTCAAGGACTTCAGCGACGAGGAGCTGGCGCGGTACCAGCAGAGCCTCGACCAGTTCTACCGCGTGTTCCTGTCGCGAGTCTCCGCTGGGCGCGATATGGACCCGGCCGTCATCGACTCGGTGGGGCAGGGGCGTGTCTGGTCCGGCGTGCAGGCCAAGTCCCGCGGGCTCGTCGACGAACTGGGCGGGCTCAACGAGGCGTTCGAGCTGGCCAAGGTGCGCGCCAAGATCGCACCCGATGAGGACATCGTGGTGGATCTGTACCCGCGCCCGCGCCGCACGTTCGTGCAGCGCTGGCTCGGCGGCGTCCTGGAGGACGCCGATGAGCAGGAGTCGCGCCTGCCGGGGCTGGCCGCGTTCGGCCACTGGTACGAGATGGCGACCGTGCCCGCGGGCCGCGTGCAGGCCCTGATGCCGTACACGATCGAGATTCGTTGAGTCCTGCGCGGCACGCCGCGTGATCTGCATGGACAAGAGGCGCGTCCCGCGAGGGGCGCGCCTCTTGCGTACTCGTGCAGTGCGAGTCGGAGGCCCGCTTGCATCAGGCCTCGAAGCTCACAAGACTACTTGGCCGCGGCCTTGAACGTCTTGATGTAGGCGATCAGGTCCTCGATCTGCGCGGGCGTGAGCTGCTTGGTCTTGCCCCACGCGACCATGCCGTCCTTGGCCTTGCCGTTCGTGATGCAGTCGCGCAGGAAGTCATCGGTGCGCGTGGCATCCCACGTCTTCTTGAGCGTCCAGTTGGCCGTGGGCAGGCCGGTGACCTTGAAGCCGCCCGTGCCGTCGGCCTTGTGGCAGGCGACGCACTTGGTCTTGTAGATGGCCTGGCCCGCAGGCGCCTTGCCCGTGGTGGGTCCAGCGGAAGCGGAGACTGCGAACGCGGCGACCAGCACGGTCGACACGGTGAGCGCCGCGAGCAGGGCGCGGAAGGACTGGCGAAGCGACATCGGGTGCTCCTTTCGGGGTGGTCGGTGCACCGGCGGGGATCAGGGAGCCGGTGAGCTGAAGCCGGACGAAATTAGTTTCGGTGCCTCTCGCGGTCAAACGAGTACGGGCTTGTCGGATGAGGGCCGCAGCTCAGTCCTTGACGCTTCCTGCACAAGCGTTTTCTCGGAGTGTTCGTCGATGCTGCCACACGGCACTCATTGCACCGAGCGTGCCGCGTTCGCCGGGTGTGGGCGGTGCGCGCGCGGGCGCGACTGGAGCGGCTCCGCGGTGCCCGCGTGCGCCACCGTGCACGCCGGCGCCGTGATCCGGAGCGGCCGCCGCGCAGCGGGCGCGGCCGCACCGCCACAGTCATCAGAAGGTAGCCCGTCACAAGTCTTGACCCGCCCGAAAATGCGGGTCTAGACTCAGTCATTGCTTCAAGTTACGCCGGGCCGCGTCAATTCACTCCACGACCCGACGCAAGCACCACACACCGAACACTCGGGAGGTGCAGCGTGAAGGAGTTCGCAACAGGCAACATCCGCAACGTCGCCTTGGTCGCGCACCATGGCGTCGGGAAAACCTCGCTCGCTGAAGCCATGTTGTACCAGGCCCGGGCGACCACCCGGATCGGTCGCATCGCCGACGGCACGACGATGCTGGATCACAGCCCCGAGGAGATCTCGCGGCAGATCACGATCGATCTCGGACTCGCCCAGTTCGAATACCTTGGGCACAAGATCAACCTGCTGGACACGCCCGGGTACCCGGACTTCGTCGGTGACGTCTACAGTGCGCTGCGCGTCGCCGACTCCGCGATCCTCATGGTGCGCGCCGCGACCGGCGTGGAAGTCGGCACCGAGGTGATCTGGGAAGTGCTGAAGCAGGAGAAGTCGCCGCTCCTCATCGTGGTCAACATGATGGACAAGGAGCACGCGAACTTCATGGGCGCGGTGCAGAGCTGTCACGACCGGCTGGGTCTGAACGCCGTGCCCGTGCAGCTGCCGATCGGCCAAGCCGACGGGTTCCACGGTGTGGTGGACCTGATCGAGAACAAGGCCTACACGTTCACGGGCAAGGGCGCCGACGAGAAGAGCCAGGAAGTGCCCATTCCCGGCGTGCTCAAAGACGAGGTCGCCAAGGCGCGCGCCACGCTGCTCGAAGAGGCGGCGACCGGCGACGAACAGCTCATGGAGAAGTTCCTGTCCACGGGCGACCTCACGGTGGCGGAGATCCGCAAGGGGCTGTGCGAGCGCGTGGTGATGTGCGACCTGGCGCCCGTGTTCTGCTGTGCGGCTTCGCTCAATCTGGGCGTGAAGGAAGTGCTCGACGAAGTGATCGACGTGCTGCCGAGCCCGCTCGACGTGCACCCGCAGAAGGGCGAGGGCATGAACGGCTCGGTGGAGGTCGAGATCCTGCCCGATGCTGCCGCCCCGCTGGCGGCCACCGTGTTCAAGACCCTCGCCG
>JBEBGT010000592.1:0-2542 GCA_040081365.1 Candidatus Eiseniibacteriota bacterium
CTGCCATCCTGCCGCCCCACGTTCGGGAGACGCACGCGCTCGCCCCTTGCCAGTGCGTGCGTCGTCCGGCCGCAGGGGGCTGGCGGGGCGACGCCGGCCCGTAAAGGTTTGACCCCGTAGCGCGGCTTCGCGCATCCTTCCCGGATGACCCCGCTCTCCTTGGGTGACTGGACGCTGCACACTGTGGAAGCCGGCTACTTGTGGCTGGATGGTGGCAGCATGTTCGGGTCGGTCCCGAAGCCGCTGTGGAGCCGCACGAACCCGCCCGATGAGCGCAACCGCATCCGGCTCGCCATGCGCTGCATGCTGTTGCAGGGGCACGGCCGCAACGTGCTGGTCGACGTCGGGCTCGGCGACAAGTTCAGCGCCAAGCTGCGCGACATCTACCGCTACGAGCCCGAGCCTACGCTGGAGCAGTCGCTCGCCCGGATCGGCCTCGCGCCCGCGGACGTCACCGATGTCGTGCTGACGCACCTGCACTTCGACCACGCGGGCGGTGCCACCGTGCAGACGTCCGCCGGCCTGCGCCCGGCACTCTCGCGCGCTCAGTGGTATGTGCAGCGGCGCAACTGGGAGAACGCCCACGCGCCGAACCCGCGTGAGCGTGCGTCGTACATGAACGAGAACTACGACGCGCTGCAGGAGGCTGGCGTATTGACGTTGTGGGACGGCCCGGCGAGCCCCTGGCCCGGCGTCGAGACGATCCTGGTCGACGGCCACACGCGCGGCCAGCAGGTGGTGCGTGTCTCGGGCGGGGGGCAGACAGCGTATTTCGCCACGGACCTCATCCCGACGGCGGCGCACGTGCGGATCCCGTTCGTGATGGGTTACGACATGGCCGTGATCGAGACGATGGAAGAGAAGCGCGCGCTGCTCGCGCGCGCTGTGCAGGAGAACGCCTGGATCGTGCTCGAGCACGATCCCGATACCGCGCTCGCGCGCCCGGTGGCGGATGGCGACGACTTCAGCTGGGGCGAGCGCGTGCCCGCCACCGCGGGGGCGCCGACGCGCTGACGCGTCCGTCCCCATCACCTCACGAGGAAGACCGCCGCGCCATGTTCCATCAGCTCTTCGCTTCCTGGATGCAGTTCGTGCACACGCAGGGCTACGTCGGCGTGTTCCTCATGATGGCCGTGGAGTCGACGGTGTTCCCGCTACCGTCCGAGATCGTGGTGCCGCCGGCCGCCTATTGGGCGTCCCAGGGCGCGTTCTCGTTCTGGGGCGTGGTGCTGGCCGCCACGTTCGGGTCGTGGTTCGGTTCCGCCGTCTCGTACTACGCGGCCCGCCGGCTCGGCCGGCCGCTCATCCTGCGCTACGGGCGGTTCTTCTTCCTGCCCGAGAAGAAGTGGCTGCTCGCCGAGGAGTGGATCAACCGCTACTCCGTGGGTGGCATCTTCTTCGCCCGGCTGCTGCCGGTGGTGCGCCATCTGGTGTCGCTGCCGGCCGGAGCCGCGCGCATGAAGTTCCTGCCGTTCACGCTCAGCACGCTGCTCGGCTCATTCACGTGGAGCTGGGTGCTGGCGCGCTTCGGCCAGGAGGTGCTCGGCGGTGACCCGGCACTGCTCACCGACCCGGATGCCCTGGTGCACGTGCTCAAGGCCAAGCTCGCCTGGCTGGTGATCGGGGCCCTCGTGATGCTCGCCGCCTACATCGCGGTCGACCTGATGGGCCGACGCTGGAGGACTTCACATGGCCGGAGTTGATTTCGTCGGTGTCGGCAAATCCTACGGGCGCGGCGCCTATGCCGTGAAGGACGTGACGCTCACGGTGGCCGAGGGCGAGTTCCTCGTGCTGGTGGGGCCATCCGGCTGCGGCAAGTCGACGCTTCTGCGCATGGTCGCCGGGCTCGAGGAGGTCACCGACGGCGAAGTCCGCATCGGAGGCCGGCGCGTCAATGAGGTCGCACCGCGCGATCGCGACGTGGCGATGGTGTTCCAGAACTACGCGCTCTACCCGCACATGACGGTGTTCGACAACCTGGCGTTCGGCTTGCAACTGCGCAAGGTGGCGAAGGACGAGATCCGGCGCCGCGTCGAGGCGGCCGCCGGTGTGCTCGGGCTGGAGCGCTATCTCGAGCGACAGCCGCGCGAACTGTCGGGCGGCGAGCGCCAGCGCGTCGCACTGGGTCGCGCCATGGTGCGCGAGCCCAAGGTGTTCCTGTTCGACGAACCGCTCTCGAACCTCGACGCCCGGTTGCGGGTCGAGATGCGCGCCGAGATCCGCCGCCTGCACCAGCGGGTCGGCGCCACCATGATCTACGTGACTCACGACCAGGTCGAAGCCATGACCATGGGCGATCGCATCGCCGTGCTCCAGAAGGGGCTGCTCCAGCAGTGCGCCGACCCGCGGACACTCTACAGCCGTCCGGCCAACACGTTCGTGGCCGGCTTCATCGGCACGCCACCGATCAACCAGTTCCCCGGCGTCCTCGCCGCCGACGGCGCCACCGTCGAGGTCGCGGGTGCGAAGTTGCCGCTGGGGGCCGCCCAGCAGGCCGCGCTCGCCGGCCGCGCCGGTGGGAAGGTGACGCTCGGTGTTCGCC
>JBEBGT010000593.1:0-2527 GCA_040081365.1 Candidatus Eiseniibacteriota bacterium
GGCCTTTGGGAGGTGGTGGTGCTGAACATCGTCGCACTGGGGTGAACAGCGTTCCAGCCGCGATTGACGCGGGCGAACTGGTCCTCGTATACCACTGGACCATGTTGATTCCGTGGGTCCACAACATAAAGTCCTGACGTCTCGCCTCTCTCTCTCCGACTCGAAGCTACCGGTGTTTCTCCCTCTCTCCGCCCATGAACACCGGGGGCCCGGGTGATCTCCCGCGATGCTCGGCATCGCGGCATCCCGAGGTGGCCATGCGCAAAGCTCTCTCCGCTTTCGCGATTCTGCTCCTCGCGCTCGAGTTGCTTTCGGCCGCAGGAAACGCCCAGATCGTCAATCACGTCTTCAAGGCAGTACCTCCCTCACTGAAGACCGTTCCGGTGCCGCAGCCCGTGGGTATCGAGAACTTCGTCAAGGACAATGCTGCCGCCGTCGCGCTGGGCAAGGCACTGTTCTGGGACATGCAGGTCGGTGGGGACGGCATGGTGGCGTGCGCGAGCTGCCACTTCCATGCCGGCGCCGACCGTCGCGAGCGCAACACCTTGAACCCCGGCGCCAATGGCGCGCTCAACGGTTCGGGGCTCAATCACGCCCTCACGGTGGCGGACTTCCCGTTCCACCAGCTCGCCGATGCCGACGATCGCGGCTCGGCGCTACTGCGCAGTCGTGACGACGTCGCCGGCTCGCAGGGCGTGCACGCGGCGCAGTTCCTCGACGTGGCGCTGGGTGCCCAGCGCGACGGGCTCGAGAACACCGGGCTCGACCCGCTCGGCTTCAACATCGGCGGGCTCAACGTGCGCCGGGTGACGGGCCGCAACGCACCGTCGGCGATCAATGCGGTGTTCAACATCCGCAACTTCTGGGATGGCCGCGCGAATCGTCGCTTCAACGGTCGCAACCCGTTCGGCGACGCGGATCCCAACGCTCGCGTGCTCATGGTGAACGACCTCGGCGAGCTCGAGGTGACGCGTGTGTCGATCGATCGCGCCAGCCTCGCCTCACAGGCCGTGGGGCCGCCGGTGTCCGACGTCGAGATGTCGGGCGCGGGCCGCACCTGGATGAAGATCGGCAAGAAGCTGCTCACGCTCACGCCGCTGGGCCTGCAGGCTGTGAAGAACGACGACTCCGTGCTCGGCCCGCTCGCCGTGGCCGGGGGCAAGGGGCTCACCAGCAACTACGCCGACATGATCCGGGCGGCGTTCCACGACAAGTGGTGGAACTCGAACACGCTGCTGGACGCCGATCTCAATGTGCTGGGCAGCGCGCCGGCGGACGGTTCGGCCCTGCCGACTGACCGCTACACGCTCATGGAGTCCAACTTCTCGCTGTTCTGGGGGCTCGCGATCGCGGCCTACGAGGCCACGCTGGTCTCGGATGACGCGCCCTATGACCGCTTCCAGGAAGGCCAGACCACCGCACTCACGAAGCAGCAGCAGTTCGGCCTGCTGGTGTTCATGGGCAAGGCCGGCGGCAACTGCATCGCCTGTCACTTCGGGGCCGAGTTCACCGGCGCCACGTTCAACACGCGGCTCACGCCCGAGGGCCCGGGCGGCCCGATCATCGGCGTCATGGAGCGCATGATCGTGGGCGACGGCACGCCGGCCATCTACGACGGCGGTTTCTACAACATCGGCGTGCGCCCGACGTCCGATGACATCGGCCTCGGTGCCAACGACCCGTGGGGCAACCCGCTGTCGTTGGCCAAGTACGAACAGCTGCACCCCGGCACCGTGCAGGACAATCTGGTGCCGGGCGGCGTGTCGCCCACCGAACGGGTGACCGCCGACGGCTCGTTCAAGACGCCGTCGCTGCGCAACGTGGAGCTCACCGGGCCCTACTTCCACAATGGCAGCGAGGCTTCGCTCGCCGACGTCATCGACTTCTACTCGCGAGGCGGCAACTTCAACGAACAGAACATCGCCGACCTCGACTTCGAGATGATCCGGCAGATCGGGCTGATCGGCCACCCGAGTCGTGAGATCGCGCTCATGGCGTTCCTGAAGAGCCTCACGGACGAACGCGTGCGCTGGTCGCGCGCGCCGTTCGATCACCCGGAACTGCTGGTCGCCAACGGCGCCACGGGTACCGAGCTTGCGATCCTGCAGGACCTGGCGCAGCCCAGCCAGGGCCAGGACGTGGTACAGCGCATCCCGGCCACCGGCCGCAACGGCGACACGAGGCCGCTGGCGTCGTTCCTCAATGTGCCGGTGTTCGATGGCAAGCCCGTCGACGCCCCGAGCCCCACCTACAGCGACATCGCGCTCTACGCCTCGGACAGCATGGCCGTGGTCAACACCAGCGCCGACGTCATGGGCGACGTGTGGTGCAACGGCAGCGTGCGCATCAGCAGCAGACTCAAGCACTCGTTCACGGGTGACATCTCGGCCGGCGGCAGCGTCGTCGTGACCGGCGACACCACGGTGTTCGAGGGCAGCATCATGGCGCGTGGCCCGGTGACGCTCGCACCCACATCGCAGTTCAAGGATGGCGTGGCCGGTGGCAACGTGGAGTACTGGACGCCCAT
>JBEBGT010000594.1:0-2523 GCA_040081365.1 Candidatus Eiseniibacteriota bacterium
GATGTGTATAAGAGACAGGGATGGCCCCTCGATGGGGTCGCGAAGTAGCCGGATCGTCACGAACACGCCGGGCGCCATGGCGACTGCGCTACCACCGGCGATCCCTCGCACGCGGGCGACGAGCCGAACGGGACCTTGCGGCAGACTGTCCAGTTCGAAGTACCCATTGCTGTCTGCCGCAGCCCATCGCTTTGTCCATTCCGCCATCACGATTCCGCTGAGCGGCTGTGTACGCAGTCCGGTCCAGAGCGTGCGCGGGACCGGGCCACCGGTGGGGCCCCAGAGTAGACGTCCGGTCACCTTCCCGTTGGCGATCCTCGGGCGGGTATTGAAACGCTCGTTCGGGCCACGAAGCCGAACCGCGACGCGAGGCTCGGCATCCACGTAGCCCCCGGCCACAAGGCACACGGGGCCCCTGCCGATCTTGAGAACGCGGGCTGAACCACGCAAGGGGTCCTCCGCGAACCACGGCCCTTCCGGAGGGACCACCAGCACATTGCGTTCGTCGAATCGGATACACACCGAGTCCGCATCGGCGCATGGCAGGATCGTAAAAGCGAACTCCCTGAGGCCGATGGCAGGTTCCCAGCGGTCGCCCTCCTTGAGAGTCACGACCACTGAGTCATTGCCCCAACTCCGGACCAACTGCGAACTGGAGCCCAGTGACGCGGCAGGAAAGTAGATCACCAGCGTTCGGGAAGGCAGGAAGAAGCGGGCGACTCGCCGCGAGATGCCCTCGCGGGACTCGCATCCCAAGATGGTGAAGACGAGCACCCATGGAACGAGCCGTACGAAAGCTCTCCGGATCGCGTTCACATTCAGCATGCAGGGAGAGTAGCACTATCGCGTGGGCGCCGGCCTGAGGCGTCGTACCGCGGGACGCGCCATCCACGCGCCCACGCCCGCCGGGTCGATGCGCCAGGCCAGCTGCTTGGAATCGGGAGGGCCAGCCCACCACCGCCGCACCTTTGGGTATTGACCAAACATCGCAGTCGTCATACATTCGCACTCGTTCGACCGGCGGGGAGACGTGTGCGCTTCCACCACAGCCTCGGTTCATCCATCCAGATAGCAGTGCTGGCCCTGGTCCTCGCTGCCAGGGCGAGTGCCAACGAAGCGGCAGCCGCCACCGCCGAGACTCTGTTCAGACGTGCCCAGGAGCGCTTCGCCCAGACCGACCTTGACTGCCGGCGGGGCGCCCTCAAGGATCTCGCGGACGCCTCGCAGCTTGCTCCGGAACGGTCCGACATCTGGATTGCATACGGCCGAGCTTGTCGCGAATGCGGTCAATCGTCGAAGGCCCGGTCTTGCTTATCGCGCGCCGCGCGTCTCAGCCCATCGGATCCCGAGGTTTGGTCCGATCTTGGGGCCGAGTGGAAGAACGACTGGCTCGCGACCTCCGACCGCTCCTCACTCGACGAGTCGCTCCGCTGCTATACGCGAGCGACAGAGGTGGCGCCCGACAGCTCGGGTCCATGGTGCGCGGTAAGTGCGCTGCTGCTGCTCGAAGGACGGCCCCGGGATGCGCTGAACGCGGCCGAACGAGCGCGGAGAGCAGACCTGAGGGGTTTCGACCCTCTCCTCGTCCTGGGGGCCTCGTTCTACCGCCTCAGTGTTCTGGTCTACGCAGACAGCGCATTTCGTATGGCACGCAATCGCATGCCGGTGGACCTGCGTGGGCGCTTCGAGGACGTTTCCGCCCTTCAGGCGGGATCGCCCCCGCGGGACACCTCCGGCACGCCCGCCGACGGAGGGTCCCTCTGGGAGGGTACCGATCCCGATCTCACGACGGCGGAGAACGAGGCCCTGCTGGACTATCGAACCCGGCTCGCACTGGCGTTCTTCCTATTTCGCGAGCGCGGCACGCTGCGTTGGGATGCGCGCACAGACCTCTTCGTGCGCTTTGGACCGCCCGCTGTCATCACTTACAACCCGGCGCGGATGGGCTGGGGCAACGAACTCGAGCTCACCTATTCGCGGCCAAGGGAACTGACACATCCCGGAGAAAGGGACTACGGACCGGGTCCCAATGGCTTTCCGTTCAATATGCAGGTGTGGGACTACCCCGAGCTCGGCATCCGAGCCGTTCTGCTCGATCGCAGCCTCACCCAGACCTACGAGATCCGGCCCTCGCTCGAAGAGAATTTTGATCCGCGTGTCGCGCCGAGCGCGCTGGCCGACCACCCTGAACTGATCTCGATCGGCTCCGGTCGTGGCGTCTTCCGGGCACTCGTGCCTGGCGTCCAACCGATGCCCGTGACCGGGGCGCTGTCGCGCTTTCCGGTCGGGGACAGCACGTCGCTCCAAGCGCATGTCTCGGCCTCGGGTGGGCCCGCGGATTCCATGTCGGGCTCGTGGGCGATCGTCGCGGCCGATGGGACGGTGCTGCGGCGGGGCAAGGCCGTGCTCGCCATCTCGGCGTGCGACCCAGCACAAGAGAAGGTCGCCACGTTCGACGCGATCGTGCCGCCCGGAGATTTCCGTGTGGACCTTTCGGTGGCCGCACGAGGCGGGAGGCGCGGC
>JBEBGT010000093.1:0-9559 GCA_040081365.1 Candidatus Eiseniibacteriota bacterium
CGCCCGGCCAGCAGGTCGTGGGCATCGTGCACGAGGAGATGGTGCGCATGCTGGGCGACACGCGCGTGTCGCTCGCGGGCTCGCCGCACTTGCCGACCACGATATTGCTCGCCGGGCTCCAGGGCTCGGGCAAGACGACGTTCGCGGGCAAGCTGGCGGTGTGGCTGAAGGCGCGCTCCAAGCGCACGCTGCTCGTGAGCGCCGACATCTACCGCCCCGCCGCCATCGACCAGTTGGAGCGCGTGGCGAAGACCGCCGACTGCGGTTTCTGGCGTGCGCCGGATGGCACGAAGCCGCACGACATCGCGGTGGGCGCTCTGGAGCAGGCGCGCACGCGCGGGTTCGACTTCTTGATCCTCGACACCGCGGGCCGGCTGCACATCGACGACGAGCTCATGAACGAGCTCGACGACCTGAAGCGCACGGTGCGTGCGCACCAGGTGATCCTCGTGGTCGACGGCATGATCGGCCATGAGTCGGTGCGCGTGGGCCAGGCGTTCAGCGAGCGCATCGGCGTGGATGGCGTGGTGCTGTCCAAGATGGACGGCGACGCGCGCGGCGGTGCGGCCCTGTCGCTGCGCCACGTCACGGGCAAGCCGATCCTGTTCCTCGGCGTGGGCGAGAAGCTCGACGGCCTGGAGGTGTTCGACGCCGGGCGGCTCGCCGGCCGCATCCTGGGCATGGGCGACGTGGTGGGGCTGGTCGAAAAGGCCCAGCAGGCCGTGTCGCAGTCCGACGCCGAGAAGATGGCGGCGCGCATGCGCAAGTCGGACTTCACGCTGGAGGACTTCCTCGAACAGCTGCGCAGCGTGCGCAAGATGGGGCCGCTCGAGGACATCCTCAAGATGCTGCCCGGGGCGCCCAAGAAGGCGTTGGAACAGCTCGGGCCCGCCAAGGACACGGTCAAGCGGCACGAGGCGATCCTCCTGAGCATGACGCTCAAGGAGCGGCGCAACCCCCGCCTGCTCGACGGCAGCCGCCGGCGCCGGATCGCGGCCGGCAGCGGTACCACGGTGACGGAGGTCAACCGCCTGCTCAAGGATTACGAGCAGGCCAAGACCATGATGAAGGCGCTCAAACAGGGCCCGCGCGGCCTTGCGGCCCTGCGCGGCCGGATGCGCTAAGATGCTTTACCTTCTGCCGGGCACGCGGATGTCCGGAAACCCCGGTCTGAGCTAGACTCGGCTGGATCCCCGGGCTGCCACGCGCGGCCCCTATGAACCCACAAGGAGAATCCTCAGCATGGCGGTCGTCATTCGCATGATGCGGGCCGGAGCGAAGAAGCGGCCCTTCTACAAGATCGTGGTGGCGGACTCGCGTCGCCAGCGCGATGGTCGTTTCATCGAGATCCTGGGTTACTACGACCCCATGGCGAAGCCGTTCGTCGTGAAGATGGACGAAGCGAAGGTGAAGGGCTGGATCGCGGAAGGCGCTCAGCCGTCGACGCAGGCCGCGTCGCTGTTCCGGAAGGCCGGCATCATCGCCGCCCGCGCGAGCAAGTCGACCAAGAAGCCGGCCGCGGCCGGCGCCAAGAAGAAGGCGGTCAAGCGCAAGCGCCCGGTGAAGGTGACCCCGCGCAAGACGAGGGCGAAGGCCACCCGCGCGAAGAAGAAGGCCGGCAAGAAGACCGCCGCCGCCGCGAAGGCGTAAGCCGCACACGGCCCGCATGCGGCGGAGCCGCCACGCACGTCCCTCGGGGCGCGTGTGGCGGCCCTCGCCCGGCGGGCCGAGTCGTACCCGGAGCGTTCGCTGTTTCCGGGAGAGGGGAAGCCGCCGCGCGGCACGAGCCGGTGGCGAGCCAGCGTGAGCCGGGAGGGAGCCGATGGCGGAACTGCGCGACGTACTCGAGAACAACCGCCGCTGGGCCGAGCGGATGCGCGAGCAGGATCCCGGTTTCTTCGAACGGCTCGCCGCGATCCAGACCCCGCGCATCCTGTGGATCGGCTGCTCCGACAGCCGCGTGCCCGCCAACCAGATCACCGGCCACGAGCCCGGCGAGGTGTTCGTCCACCGCAATGTGGCCAACGTGGTGGTGCACACCGACCTCAACTGCCTGTCGGTGACCCAGTTCGCGGTCGACGTGCTGCAGGTGCGCCACATCATCGTGTGCGGGCACTACGGCTGTGGCGGTGTGAAGGCCGCGCTCGAAGGTCAGCGGCTGGGGCTCATCGACAACTGGCTGCGCCACGTGGAGGACATCCGTGACGCGCATGCGGGCCAGTTGGCTGCGTTGAGCGACGACGACGCGCGCTGGGACCGGCTGTGCGAGCTCAACGTCATCGAGCAGGTGCTGCATGTGTCGCAGACCACGGTCATGCGCGATGCCTGGTCGCGCGGCCAGGACGTCACCGTACACGGCTGGATCTACCGCCTGCGCGACGGCCGCCTGCGCGACCTGCACGTGACCGCGGCTTCGGCGGGCGAGGCCGCACGCGTGTACGACGTGGCGGTGCACGGCACGCTGGCCGGGCCACCCGATGCCGCGGCCCCACGGGTGCCGGCGTGAGCCGCCGCGTCCTGACCGGCCTGGCGCTCGCGGCCTGCCTGGCTCTGGCGGGCTGGTCGCCGGCCCAGAAGCCCACGCCCGTGGATGCCGCGGCCGCCGCCAAGGCGCGCGCGCAGGCGCTGCTGGATTCGGGCAGCGCGGCATTTCGGGCGGGAGACTTCTCGATCGCCGCCAAGCGCTACGCCAGTGCCGTGGTGGTGAGCCCGGACGACCCGGCCGCCTACTATGGGCTCGGCATGGCACTCGCCAAGCTGGGGCGCGACGACGATGCCCGCGTGGCCTACGCCAAGGCGCGCGAACTGTCGCGCGGCGAGGCGGCCGACACGGATGACCTGCCGCACGAGATCAAGTACCGGCGGACCGTGCATCCTTAAGTCGCTCGCCGAGCCGGCGTCCGGCCGGGGGCGAGGCTCGCGCCGCGCGGTGTCCGGCCGCCGCCCCGGCCTGCGGCGCGGGTGCTGCAGCCTTGCACGCTCGCGCGGATTCGCGTTTCATGGGGGGTGAACTCCCGCGCACAGCGCGTGCCCACACCCTCACGTCCGGACCTGCCATGCACGATCTCAAGTTCCTGCGCACCCATCGCGACAAAGTCGAAGCCGGCATCGCCTTGAAGGGCACGCAGCTCGACCTCACTCGCTTCTACCAGATCGAGGAGCGCCGTCTCGCGCTGTTGCACGAGACCGAGACGCTCAAGGCCAAGGGCAACGCGGCCAGCGAAGCCATCGCTGCCCTCAAGAAGGCGGGGGCGGACGCCACTGCGCCCATCGCCGAGATGCGTGAGCTGCGCGACAAGGTGAAGGAGCTGGACCAGGAACTGCGCCAGCTCGAGGAGGAGTCCACCAACCTCGCCGCATGGATCCCGCAGCTGCCGCACCCGTCGGTGCCGCCGGGCTCGGACGCCACGGCCAACAAAGTGCATCGCACGTGGGGCGAGATCCGGAAGTTCGACTTCGAGCCCAAGGCGCACTGGGACCTGGCCACGGACCTGGGACTGCTCGACTTCGAGCGCGCGGTGAAGATCTCGGGCGCCGGCTTCCTGCTGTTCACGGGCCGGGGCGCGCGGCTGGAGCGCGCGCTCATCAACTTCATGCTCGACTTCCACACCACGAAGCACGGCTACACCGAAGTGTCGCCGCCGCACGTCATCCGGCGCGCCGCGCTGTTCGGCACGGGGCAGCTGCCCAAGCTCGAAGGCGACATGTATCACATCGGTGAGGACGACCTGTTCCTGAACCCCACCGCCGAGGTGCCGGTCACGAACATCTACCGTGAGGAGATCCTCGAGCCCGCCATGATGCCGCGCTACATCACGGCCCACTGCGCGTCGTACCGGCGTGAGGCCGGGGCCGCGGGCCGCGATACCCGCGGCATGGTGCGCGTGCATCAGTTCGACAAGGTCGAGCTGGTGAAGATCGTGGCGCCGGAAACGAGCTACGACGAGCACGAGAAGCTGGCGCGCGACGTGGCCGACATCTTCGAGGCCCTCGAGTTGCCGTACCGGGTGCTGCTGCTGTGCAGCGGCGACATGAGCTTCGCGGCGGCCAAGTGCTACGACTTCGAGGTCTGGTCGCCGGGCCAGCAGACCTGGCTCGAGTGCAGCTCGTGCTCGAACTTCGAGGACTTCCAGTCGCGCCGCATGGGCCTGCGCTTCCGCCGTGAGGCCGGCTCCAAGGTCGAGTTCCCGCACACGCTCAACGCTTCGGGCGTCGCGCTGCCGCGCACGTTCGCCACGCTGCTCGAGAACCACCAGCAGGCGGACGGCTCGGTCGTGATCCCCAAGGCGCTGCGGCCCTATCTGGGTGGTCTCGAGGTCCTGAAGCCGGGCGAGTGAGGCCCGCGGCGGGGAGCGGCCGCTGGCGTACATCGTCGCGTAAGGGAGCCCCTGCATGATCGGTCCCACCACGACCTCGAGTCGCGGCAAGACGCTCTTGAAGACCGCGCTGTTCGTGGGCGGCAGTCTGCTCGTGGTGGCCGTGTTCCTGTTCACGCAGAGCGCGGTGGGGCGGCTGACCCGTGAGGTGTCCACCACTTCCGAGTTGCTGGCGCGCGTCATCGCGCAGGCCACGCTGCCTTCCACGCGCAACAAGGAACTGCAGGATGTACTGGTCCAGATGCAGACCGGTATCAGCTTCCCGATCGTGATCACCGACACCACCGGGGTGCCGCGCGCCTGGAGCCACGTCAAGGTCCCCAACAAGGACGTCTCGCCCGAGTCCATCGACAGCGTCACGGCGGGCATCCCGATCGCCCCGGTGATCGCGGCGCGCCTGAAGCGGGTCCGTGACGAGGTGCCGCAGCTCGACCGCATGCATACGCCGATCCCGCTGCGTCAGGGGCCGAATGCGCCGGTGCTAGGCCACCTACACTACGGCAATCCGCCCGTGCTCCAACAGTTGCGCTGGACGCCGATCGTGGCGGTGGCGGGCACGGGCCTGCTGCTGTTGCTGGGCCTCTCGGGCTTCACCGGCATCCGGCAGGCTGAGAAGCGCGTGATCTGGGTGGGCATGGCCAAGGAGACCGCGCACCAGTTGGGCACGCCGCTGTCGAGCCTCATGGGCTGGGTCGAACTCCTGCGCGTACACGCCGAGCCGGTTCCGGATGGCGGAGAAGTGAGGATCAGCAAACGCGAGCTCACCGAGACGCTCACCGACATGGAGGGCGACGTCGACCGGCTCTCCAAGGTGGCGCAGCGCTTCAGCCACATCGGCTCGGCACCCCAGCTCGTGCTGCAGGATGTCGGGCCCGTGGTCCGCGAAGCGGTGCAGTACATGCGCCGGCGCGTCCCGCAGGGGCAGGGTGCGGTGGAGATCCGCGAACGCTATGAAGAAGTGCCGCCGATCAACCTGAACCGCGAACTGTTGGAATGGGTCCTCGAGAACCTGCTCTCCAACGCGCTCTCGGCGCTCGACAAGCCGCAGGGCCTCATCGAGATCGTGGTCGAGCGGCGCGGCCAGACCGAAGAGGTCGAGATCAGCGTGAGCGACAACGGCCGCGGCATGAGCAAGGAGCAGCAGAAGCGCGCGTTCGATGCGGGCTACAGCACCAAGCGGCGTGGCTGGGGCCTGGGGCTGGCATTGGCGCGGCGCGTGGTCGAGGAGTATCACGCGGGCCGCATCGGCATCCGCCACTCGGCTCCCGGTGAAGGCACGACCATGGTGATCCGCTTCCCGACGTAGGCAACGTGCTGCGGGTTCGGGCCCAAGCCAACGGTCGGCGTACTGCGCGCAAGATCCGCCTGCTGACCTGAATCGCGTGTCGCCTTCGATCGCGCGAGTGTCGGGTCATCGCGGCGTGGCCATTGCGGCCCCGCGGACATGCCGTGTCGCGGTGCAGCGATTGCGATGCATTGTAGGAACCGCGTGGGTTGCGCACCGGCCCGAGTGCTGACCGGGCCCGAGAGTGCCGGGGCAGTGCCTGCAAGTGGCGGCTGTCATGTCAGTGCGCCGGGTTCACAGCGTGCGGTCGTCCGCTGGCACCGTTCGTGCGGTAGTCCATGGCAGCCGTCCTGAACGCCAGGGCCCGCACCCCGAGTTGCCGCGACTGTTCGTGCAGGCATCCGGAATCCCGCTCCGAAACTCAAGAGGTGTACCTTGAACAACAGACTTACGGCGCTCCGAGCCATGACCCTTGCTGCCGCGATCTTCTGCCTGCCTTCGCTCGTGCTGGCGCAGAACCCGTCGCACCGCGCGCCGCGTCCGCGTGCCGCTCAGCCGGCCATGGGCTCGGCGCTCGGCTTCGCGATCCTCGCCGGTTCGACCATCACCAACACGGGCGCGAGCGCGATCCAGGGCGATGTGGGCGTCAGCCCGGGCATCGCGATCACGGGCATGCCGCTGGGGCAGCCGTCGCCGGGCGTGATCCACGCGGGTGACGTGGTTGCTGCAATCGCCAAGACGGATCTCGGCGTGGTGTACGGCACGGTTGCCGGCCAGCCGTGCAATACGACGATGAGCGGTGTGGATCTCGGCGGCAAGACTCTGGCCCCTGGCGTGTACTGCTTCGCCGCCGCGGCGCTCATGTCGGGCCCGCTGGTGCTGGATGCGCAGGGCGACACGGCAGCCGTGTTCATGTTCCAGATCGGCAGCGCTTTGACCGTGGCGGGCGGCTCGTCCGTGACCCTCATCAATGGTGCACAGGCCAACCACGTGTGGTGGCAGGTCGGCAGCTCGGCCACGCTCGGGATCAACTCCGTCATGGTCGGCAACGTCCTCGCCCTCGCCAGCATCACGCTCGACTCGAACGCCTTGCTCACCGGCCGCGCCCTGGCGCAGACCGGCGCGGTGACGCTCGACACCAACAGCATCGTCGGGACCGGTGGGCAGGCGACACCGAACAGCCGCACGACGTGGAGCCTGGTCAAGGCCCAGTACCGCTGACCGGGATCGCACTCGAGCCTCGGCCCGCGGGCCGGGGACCACTGAAGTCATCGCATCACGATGGCCCGCCGGACTCGTGTTCGACGGGCCATCGTGTCTTCGCCGGACGCTCCCACACGGGGCTCACCCCTCCTGCCACCAGCGCCCCCGGCCGTAGGCGCCCGACTTTCGGGCGCGTGTCATCTGCGAGCGGCTGTCGCTCCGCTCACCACCCTCGGAGTCCCTCTCATGAACCGAACGACTCATAGTCTTGTCATGCTCACGATGTGCATCGCCCTGGCCGCTGTTCTGGGCTGTGGTAAGGACAACAGCGGGCCCACCGGCGTTGCCGTGGACACCGTTTCGCCGACCGTACTCGTCACGAATCCGAGCGACGGTGCGACGAATGTGGCGGTCATCAATGCCTCGTTCAGCGAGCCGATGGATGCCTCATCGATCTCGACGGCCACGTTCCGTGTCACGGGTCCCGGCGCCACTGCGATCGCGGGAACCGTGCACTACGACGCGACCGCGAAGCTCGCGAGCTTCGTCCCGAACCCGGCGCTCGTGGACGGGATCGCTTACGTCGCGACGCTCACGATCGGGGCGACCGACCTCGCCGGGAATGCGCTCACCTCGGCTCGCGTGTGGGGTTTCAGCAAGTCCAACAGCGCCGGCAACGCCGCGCCGGTGCTCGGTGCAGCGGCCGGGTTCGTGATCCTCGCCGGCTCCACCATCACCAGTTCGGGGGCGACCACACTCACGGGTGACCTGGGAGTGAGCCCCGGGAGCGCGGTGACGGGTTTCCCTCCGGGAATCCTGAACGGCACGCTTCACGCGGCCGACCCGACCTCGGCCGCTGCGATGCTCGCACTGACCGCTGCCTACAACGATGCCGCCGGCCGCACACTGGCACCGGTGACCATCGCGGGGAACCTCGGCGGCCTCACGCTGACTCCGGGACTCTATAAGTCGACTTCTTCACTCGAGATCTCGTCGGGCGACCTCACGCTTGACGCGCTCGGTGACCCGAATGGCGTGTTCATCTTCCAGGTTGCCTCGACGCTGACCACCTCGTCCAGTCGTGCCGTGATCCTGGCGGGCGGCGCCAAGGCGTCGAACGTCTTCTGGCAGGTCGGTAGTTCCGCCACGCTCGGCTCCACGTCGGCGTTCAAGGGCACGATCATGGCGAATCAGTCGGTCAGCCTGAACACCGGGGCCACGTTGACGGGCCGGGCGCTCGCCCGGATCGGTGCCGTGACCCTGCTCGGGAACTCGGCGGTATTGCCCACGCCCTAACCGGGCTCATCCATGAGCCGCCGAGAGGTCCCGACACGCGGGGAATGGGGGGCGCGGTCATCACGTGGCCGCGCTTCACCCTTTGCCGCGTTCCGTTCAGAACGGTCGATTGTAGTTCGAGCCGCGCGCCTGAACTTCTCGCCACACGCTTGGTCACCACACCCCGTCCCTCTCGTGCTCGTGACAGCTCTCTCGCTCGGCGAGTGACCGTGTCCCACGCGACCTGCGGGTGTTTCGCTGGCCGCGGTGACTCTGGCCCCATTCGTGCCCATCAAGTCCGGGTGTCGTGGTGGGATCGCGAGACCTGACGGCTCTGAACACGCCTGGTCGACCGGCCCGGGCCCGACCACCGCCCCTCAAACCCTTGGAGAACCCCTGATGACCGATCTCGTTCGCTGCACTCCCGTGAGCCTCGCCGCTACGTTGCTCCTCCTGACCGGAGTCTTCACTCCGACTCCGGCCCAGTCCCAGATCCAGGTCACGCTGGGATCGGCCGCCAGCTACACCATCCTCGCGGCGTCCACCATCACCATCGCCGGCGCCACCACCATCGTGGGCGACGTCGGGCTGAGCCCGGGTACGGCGATCAGCGGCATGCCCGCGGGCCAGCCCACGGGGGGCGTCATGCACCTGGGCGACCCGACTGCAGCGCAGGCGCAGGCCGATCTCGGGGTCGCGTACTT
This sequence comes from Candidatus Eiseniibacteriota bacterium, assembly GCA_040081365.1. Classification (GTDB taxonomy): domain Bacteria; phylum Eisenbacteria; class RBG-16-71-46; order RBG-16-71-46; family RBG-16-71-46; genus JAIOPA01. The sequence goes on from JBEBGT010000093.1 coordinate 8,844, forward strand.
CTACTTGGCCAGTCTGCCGTGCACGGGCCCGATGACCGGTGTCGACCTCGGCACGCAGGTGCTCACCCCGGGTGTGTACTGCTTCGACTCGTCGGCGCAACTCACGGGCGTGCTCACGCTCGATGCGCTGGGGGACACGGCGGCCGTGTTCGTGTTCCAGGTCGGCAGCACGCTGACGCTGGCGGGCAATAGCGCCGTGGTGTTGGTCAATGGCGCACGCGCCGCCAATGTATGGTGGCAGGTGGGAAGTTCCGCCACGCTCGGCATCGGTTCGAGCCTGTCGGGCAGCGTGCTGGCGCAGGCCAGCATCGGCCTCGCGCAGGGCGCCACGGTCGCGGGCCGTCTGCAGGTGCGCACGGCCGCGGTCACCATGGACACCAACGCCATCACCGGGTTCGGCGGCGTGAACACGCTCGACGCACCCTCGTCGGCCGCCTCCGGCTTGCGGCTCGCCGTGGCACCGAGTCCCGCGGCCGGCAACGCTCAGGTGCGCTGGTCGCTGCCGGCGGCCGGCGGTGTGTGGCTCGACGTGCTCGATGTCCAGGGCCGCCGCGTGGCCACGCTCATGACTGGTGAGTCGATGGCCGCCGGCGCGGGCAGCCGTGGTCTCGAGACGCAGGGCTGGAGTCCGGGCGTGTTCCTGGTGCGTCTGCGCACCGCGCAAGGCACCGTGACGCAGCGCGTGGTGGTGCAGCGCTGACATGACCACGCCGCGG
>JBEBGT010000595.1:0-2519 GCA_040081365.1 Candidatus Eiseniibacteriota bacterium
CTCGCCGAGATCGGCGACGCCACGCGCGCGTTCATCGCCGACCCCGAGCAGGGCGCGCTCATCGTGACCGGCGCCGGCGAGAAGGCGTTCATCTCGGGTGCCGACATCAACGAGCTGGCGCCGTTGGGCCCGGCCGCCGCCGAGGACATCTCGCGCTTCGGCCAGGCTGTGGTCGACTTGCTCGAGCGCAGCCCCAAGCCCGTGATCGCGGCCGTCAACGGCTACGCATTCGGCGGTGGCTGCGAGCTGGCGCTGGCCTGCCACATGCGACTCGCGTCCGATAACGCCGTGATGGGGCTGCCCGAGGTGAAGCTGGGCATCATCCCCGGCTACGGCGGCACGCAGCGCCTGCCGCGCCTGGTGGGTCCGGGCCGCGCGCTCGAGCTGATCCTGTCGGCGCGCAACGTGAAGGCCGAGGAAGCCGAGCGCATCGGGCTCGTCAACCGTGTAGTGCCGCTGGCCGAACTCTTGAACGAGGCCGTGAAGCTGGCGCAGGCGATCCTGAAGAACGGTCCGCTGGCGGTAGAGGCCGCGCTCGAGTGCGTGGTGCGCGGCATGCAGCTGCCGCTCGATCAGGGCCTGCGCTTCGAGAGCGGCCGCTTCGGCATCCTGGCGTCGTCCGAGGACATGCACGAAGGGTTGAACGCGTTCCTCGAGAAGCGTCCCGCCGCGTTCAAGCGCAGCTAGCCGAGAGGAACCCGCGCACATGGAAGTCCTGCACGACGATCTCATCCCCATGGTGGTGTCGCTCATCCTGGGCACACTGGTGGGGCTCGAACGCCAGATGGGCCGCAAGCCCGCCGGGCTGCGCACGCACGTGCTGGTGTGCATCGGCAGCACGATGTTCGTGCTCACCACCAAGCACGCCGTGGCGGCGTTCGGCGGCCCCAGCCTGGACGCCACGCGCATCGTGCACGGTGTGATCACCGGCGTCGGCTTCCTGGGCGCCGGCAGCATCATGCGCACCGAGGGCTTCGTGTTCGGCCTCACCACCGCCGCGAGCGTGTGGATGGTGGCCGCGATCGGCGTGGCGGTGGGCGTGCACGCCTACCCGCTGGCGGCGATCGGTTCGGTGATGGCGCTCATCGTGCTCGAAGGGTACCGCTGGCTCGAGCGCATGACCGACCACAACGACGACAACGGGGAATAGGGCAGCCCGCACACGACATGCGAACGGCCGGTTCCCACACGGGAGCCGGCCGTTCGTGCAGTGCCGAGGGTGCTCAGCGCGCGCTGCCGGCTCCCGCCAGTTCGTCGAGCACCAACTGGCCCACCTGGTCCGTGCCGAAGCCGGAGTCCATGCCGAGGTTCGGCAGCTTGTGCGAGCGCAGCAGTCGCACGACGGCGTCCTCGACCTTCGTGGCGGCGGACTTCTCGCCCAGGTAGTCGAGCATCATGCTCACGGCCATGATCGTGGCCAGCGGGTTGGCGCGGTTCTGGCCCGCGAACTGCGGGGCCGAGCCGTGGATGCTCTCGAACAGGCTCACCTTGCCGGGGTGCAGGTTGGCGCTCGAGGCGATGCCGAGCCCGCCCACCAGTGCCGCGCCCAGATCGGTGAAGATGTCGCCGAACATGTTGCTCGTGACCACCGTGTCGTACTGCTCGGGCGTGGTCACCACGAACATGCACGCGGCGTCGATGTACTGGTGCTCGCGCGTGATGTCGGGGTACTCGGCGCCGACTTCGGCGAACGTGCGCGTCCACAGCTCCATCGCACGGATGGCATTGGCCTTGGTGAGCAGTGTGAGCTTCTTGCGCTGGTTGCGCGCGCGGCAGGTCTCGAACGCGTGCCGGATCACGCGCTCGACACCTTTACGCGAGAAGATGATCTCCTGCGTGGCGATCTCGTCGGGCGTGCCCTTCTTGAACTGGCCCCACATGCCGGCGTAGGCGTCTTCCGTGTTCTCGCGCACCACCATGAAGTCCAGGTGCTCGGGGCCCTTGCCCTTCAAGGGCGTGAGCGCCTCGTCGTACAACTTCACCGGGCGCATGTTGGCGTACAGGTCGAGCCCGAAGCGCAGCTTCGCGATGATGCCGAACTCGAGGAAGCCCGGGCTCATGCGCGGGTCGCCGATCGCGCCCAGCAGGATCGCCTGGTGCTTGGCGACCGCGGCGAACGACTCGTCGGACATGACCTCCTGCGTCTTCAGGTAGTGCTCGGTGCCGAACGGGAAGTGCGTGAGCTGTACCGTGAAGCCCTCGAGCGCGGCCACGCGTTCCAGCACGCGCAGGCCTTCACGCACGACCTCGGGTCCGATGCCGTCACCCGGGATGACGGCGATGCTGTAGTGGCGGGGCATGAGCGACCTTGGGGCTAGGGTGGCGCGGCCGGGGGCCGCTCGGACAGCGCATCAGGGCTGGAGCACGTACTCCACGGAGGCCCACGCGCGCTGCGGCTTGTTGAACTTGCGCGCGGGGAAGAAGCGCCATTCGCCGATCGCGCCGATCACATGGTCGATCACGGCCGCGGGGACCTGGGCCTCGGTCACGTACGGCAGCTCGGCCAGCACCGGCCGGCC
>JBEBGT010000596.1:0-2511 GCA_040081365.1 Candidatus Eiseniibacteriota bacterium
AAGAGACAGCGGTCACCGGCTTCACGCCGCTCGCCCAGCCCTTGCCAGCGGAGCGGAGGCCTCTGCATTGACGATGCACACTCATCGGTTGCTCGACCAGGCCGCGAAAACCAGATAGCCAATCATCGTTGTCGCGCTCCCTCCCACCAGGACACCCACCCAAAGTCCATGACGGGCAAGCGTGAACCCGCCCACGATCGCGAGGGCCAAGAGCGATGCGGTCTCCGGCCTTAGTAGCCCCCACGCTAGACCGAATACGGGATACACAACCAACATCGAGAGCCAGAAACTTCCGTCTGAAACAAGCGTGGGCAATACGTCCCTATCAGCACGCGTCATGGCCGCAACCAGCCCGCCGAGCGCAGCCCCGAAGTACCAAGCGAGGAACATCGGGACGATGCGAACCCTAAGGGTAGAGACATTCGCGCCCATCACTTGAACTTGCTTTCTCGCCTGCAGGCGCACAACTCGGGCCGGTACGCGCCACTCGTGATCAGGTCACACCGATTACCACCTCTGAGCATTCTATATCGTACACAATGTCACCTTGAAACTCTATGACAAAGCCATCCACGCGCCTCTCCGCTGAAACTGCATCCGGCCTTTCGACGCCCTCCCCGCGCACTATCCCCATGCGGGCTACACATGTTGGGTCCAGCACATCACGCTCGTCTGCCGGGAAGACGGTGCGCATTCCGGAGAAGGCCAAGAAGACGAGCTTGACTTGCTGGGGTAGACCAAGACCGCGAGTGACCTCATGCACGCGCACTTCATCCCGAAGGATCCACGTCATTTCGCATTGCTGCTGTTCCACCAGAGAACAGCTCATTCTTGCCAGGGAGTACCAGTTGTGGAGGTCAAGATCGTGCTCCTTGGTCCTGAGCACGACGGCCTCGCCCCCCAGCGGAAGTGAGAAGCCGGTCAGCTTCATGCTTTCTCCTACGCGGTTCGGGGCGGACACTTGTGGACCGGCGACTTGCCCTGCTCTTCAGCATGCTCGAGGACACGATTGCCGCGCACCTTCGCGCGACGGGACCTGGCACAGTGGGGTTGCTGTGCGCGACCCTCTCTACCCCTACTTCACCTTCTCGAGTTCCGCTCGCACGCGATCGAGCGCATCCGTCACCGGCTTCACGCCGCTCGCCCAGCCCTTGCCGTCGGCGTCGAGCACCGCCTGCCCCAAGCGCGGCAACGGCACGGGCGCGTAGCCGGTGTTGAGCCCGGGCGCGTACAGCTCGTGCCGGAACCACGTGCGCCCCGGCAGGCCCGGTCCGAGCAGCGCACGCTCGGCGCGCAGCACCGCGGTGTTGTAGGCCGCTACGTCGCGCTGGCCCGCCACCGCGGCGTCGGCCGCGCGCTCGGCAGCCCGCGACGCCTCGAGCAGGCGCTTCGCGGACTCGAGCGCCGGCGTGAGCGGCGCGCTCAGCCGCAGCGAATCCGGCTTGCCCGCGCTGGCATCCTCGGCGCGATCGGCGAGCGTGTAGAGCTGGTCGACCGCGAACTCGGCCGTGGCGCTGTAGCGCAGCGGCACGGCCGGCGCCTCGGCCAGGCGCAGCATGCTGCGCGACCACAGTTCGGTCATCGCCATGTGGTGGTGATAGCCCGGGTCCACCACGCGGTCCAGGAACTCGAAGTCGTCGTACATGGAATGGTACGTGCCCTGCAGGCCTTCAAAGCGCAGATCCGCGCTCGCCACGCCCAGGTGGTCCAGGAACGCGGTGTAGTCCGAGCCCGAGCCGAGCGACGAGATCTCCCATGCGAACGGCCGCATGGGCTCGCCGCGCTGGCGGCGCTGGCGGTTCGCCTGCGACCAACCGTTCTTGCCCTCACCCCACGCGCGGTCGACCACCGCGTTCCACACCGAACGGTTCTGCAGCGGCTCGCGCGTGTCGCGCATGGCCTCGGTGATCAGTGCTTCGAGCGCATGACTGCCGTTCACACGCAGGTTGTCGCCCGATACCGCCACGTCCACGTTGAGGTAGGCGATCGCGTTCTTCGTGAGCAGCGCGTCGTTGGCCTCGGCCCACTCCGTGGAGCCCAGCAGGCCGTACTCCTCGCCGTCCCACGAGCACAGCATGAGCGTGCGGCGCGGCCGCCAGCCCGACTGCGTCAGCGCGCCGATGCCGCGCGCCATCTCGAGCAGCGCGATGGTGCCGCTGTTGGGGTCGATCGCGCCGTGGTTCCACGCGTCGCGGTGGTTGCCGGCGATCACCAACTGATCGGGCTGCTCGCGACCTTTCAGCGTGGCGATCACGTTCCAGATCGGCCGCACCGCCCAGTCCTGCTCGCTCTGCAGATGCACCAGCGCGGGCCCGGGGCCGACGTGGTACGTGAACGGCAGCGCGCCCTGCCATGAATCCGCCGGCACGCGCGGCCCCTCGAGCCGCGTGAGGATCTTCTGCGCCTCGGCGTACGCGATCGGCAGCGACGGGATGCGCGGCACGGTCTTCATGTCTTCATGCTTCAACCGCTTGCCACCGGCGGTGGACGCCCAGCCCGGCGTGCCGGGGT
>JBEBGT010000094.1:0-9499 GCA_040081365.1 Candidatus Eiseniibacteriota bacterium
AGGCAAGGTCGTGCGCCGCAACGTGGCCACCGCCGATGCTGGCAGCGCGGCCACGCTGGCCGCGACGCTCAAGGCTTCGGGCGCCGACGTGCTGTTCTTCGATGGCGCCACGCGCGAGGCGGAATCCCTGGTGCGCGCGCTGGCCAGCGCGGGCGCGAACATCCATCTGTGCGGCGGCCCGGCGCTGGCGCCCGAGGGCTTCCGCGCCAGTGCGCGGCCATTGCTCGAGGGCGTGACCTGGGTGGACGAGTCGTGGCGCGCAAGTGATCCCGTGCGGGCGCGGCTCGATTCGCTGGCGGCGCGCACCGGCACGCGTTCGGGTTCGCTGTGGCTGCGCGGCTGGCTCACCGGCCGGCGTATCGCCGCCGCCATCGACGGCGGGGCGCGCAGCGCGGGCGAAGTGGCCGATGCGCTGCGTGCGCGTGACTCGTCGCTCGCGGCGGGCGGCTACATCGACCTGTCGAGCGAGGGCGTGAAGCTGCCGGTGTCGATCGTGCGCAACGGCCGCGTCATGGTGGTGGACGGCGCGTCACCCGACCGCGCCGCGTCGCAGTCTCAATAGAGCGAGAACGCGATCCGGTAGGCGGCCCACACGCGCCGCGCCTCGTCGTGCACGCGATAGGGGCGATAGCGGCACTCGAGGATCGCCTTGGCCGCGGCCGACTCGAGCATCGGCTCGCGCGAGCCGCCCACGACCTGCACTTGCAGCACCGAGCCCGTGGTGTCGACCAGCGCCACCACCTCGACCGTGCCCTCGATGTTGCGTTCGCGCGCTTCATCGGGGTACTCGGGCCGCACCAGACGCTCGATGATCAGGTCCTCGGAGCGCACGATGGGGCCCTCGAGCGCCAGCATGCGGGCCTTGGCGAGCAGGTCGAAGTCGCCCATGCCATCGCCCGGGGACTTCTCGATCATCGCCTGGGCGTTGGGGTGCGAGGACTGGTGCTGGGGTTTGCGCCCGCCCTTGCGCGACTCGGCCGTGAGGTAGGTGATGGCGAACAGGCCCGGAGCATCCTCGGCCGCCAGCTCTTCCAACCGGATGCGATCGACCCACTGCTGCGGGCCCTCGAAGCCGAAGCGCTTGGCATCCCCGAGGTCGGCGTCGTCGAGCCGGCGGCCCGCGATGGCGAGCACCACCCCCAGCACCACCGAGACCGTGAGCAACACCCACGAGACGCGGCGGCGATGCGCGGCGAACTCGCGGAAGTAGGTCTCGATACCGTGCGACAGCGGATGGGACATGGGTGCCAGGGCCCCCAGGATGGGGTCGGTGAGACGTGGCCCGGCCGGTCAGCGCGAGGACTGCAGTACGCGCCCGTGCTCCGAGTCTAGCAGAACGGCCTTGAGCGGCGCGCGGGGATCTTCGACCACGAGCTCGATCGGACCCGGTTCTGTGCGGGCGAATCGCACCACCCCCGCTTCGTCACTGGCGAGCACGAGCGCCGCTCCGAAGCGCACCGGCGCGCCCGTCACGGGCACGCCCGCGGCGTCGAGCACGCGGACGCTGTCGGTGGCGAAGGTGGCCGCATCACCGGCGAGGTCGCGGGCCAGAGCCAGCCACAGCGCGTACGCCTCGGCGCGCAACCGGCCCGGCGCCATGAGTGCCGCCTCGCTGCTGTCGCTGCGCGCGGCCGTCACGTACAGCGCCACCGCACTCACCTGCGCGAGCGGGTACTTGGCGGAGTCGCCCTGGCGCACGCCCGGCAGCCCGAGGTCGCCGAGCGCGCGCGACACCTGGGCTGCCCAGCGCTTGCCGCCGCCGCTGCTGAAGTAGTGGCCGGCGAGCGGGGCGCTGTTCGCATGCCCGATGCGCAGGAAGCGCTCGGCATGGAAGCCCTCGGCGATCTGCACGCGTTCGAGCTCGCTCACCGCATGGTCGCCGTCTCGGGTGAGCACGACCTCGGCGCCGCTCGCGCGCAGCATGCCGGCCAGCGCGCGTGCCACCTCGAGGTTGAACGCCGAGCCGCGCGAGCCGCCGGGGGCGAGGCCGCCCGCGTCGTCGCCGCCGGCCTCGGGATCCACGCAGATGCGCCGGCCCTGGAGCGCGCCGTTCGCCACCGCCACGAAGCGCGGCGGCCACAACGTGTCGGCGTCATGGCGGCGGAAGCCCGGCAACTGCGGCGCGAGTGCCGCTTCGCCCGCGCGCACCGGCAACGCGACGAAGCCGTTGCGATCGAGCCACGCCGGCCGCGCGGCCGTGGCCAGCGCCAGCGGCTGTTCGCCCGGCATGCGCAGCGCGAAGCCCGCGCGCGTGGCCGCCGTGAGGCGCGCCAGCGGCAGCCGTGCCGCGGCCACATTGGCGCGCGCGGGCACGAGCCGCGCCACCAGCGTGGCGCGCGCGGCGAGTCGCGCGCTCACGAGCCGCGCGCGGCGCAGGTAGGCGAACGCCTCGCCTTCGGCCGCCACGATCGTGGTCTCGGCGGGCGTGAACACGCCCTTGGGCTCGCTCGTGATGCGCACACGCACGGAGTCGGGGAGAGCCAACCCATCGGCGTCGAGCACGCGCACGCGCGCGGCCAGCGGCGTGCGCGCGGTGGCGAGCGGCGAACCCGACACTGTGAGCACGAGCCGCGCCGGCGGCTTCTGGAGCGTGAAGGTCAGTTTGCGCGCGCGTGCCGCGCCCTCGGTGGCGAGCCGTGCCGAGAAGCTGGCCTCGTGCCGGCCGGCGGCGAGCGGTGCCGGCTGCCACTCGACACGCCCGGCGGTGACGCTGAATGGCACGTCGCGGCCGTCGATGCGCAGCGTGGCGGCGTCGAACGCGCCGGAGACAAGGCCCACGAGCCGCGGCAGCGCGCTGAACAAAGTGTCGGCGCGGCCCTGCGCGTCGAGCGCGTCGAAGCGCTCGAGTTGCGGCGTGCGGCGCGCGAAGTAACGCGCGATGCCAAGGTACAGGATCTCGGCCTCGAGCCGGCGCGCGGCTGGGTCGCGCAGCCGTGCCTCGGTGGGCGGGTAGGTGAGGTAGCTGGCCTCGCTCAAGAGTGCGGGCGCTTCGGAGTTGCGCACCACGAAGAAGTTGCCGGGGATCATCTTGTTCGTCTCGATCCCCAGGTTGCGCGTCATGGCGCGGAACACGTCCTGCGCCACGTCGTAGGCGGGGCCCTCGTCGCCCAGTTGGTAGTAGGTCTGCGCCTCGTTCACGTCGTGCAGGCCGCCCGGATCGGCGTTGTGATGGATGCTCACGAACAGGTCGGGCGCGAACGCGTTGGCGATGCGCACGCGCTCGGCGAGGTCGGCGCGCAGCGACGAATCCGCCGGCGTGAGGTAGTCGCGGTCGGAGTCGCGCGTCATGCGCACTTCGGCGCCCGCGGCCACCAGCAGGTCGCGGAGCGCCAGGCCCACGGCCAGGTTCACTTCCTTCTCGGTGAGCCCGTTCACGCCCTGCGTGCCCGGGAACACGCCGCCGTGGCCGGGGTCCAGGACGATGCGCTTGGCCCTGAGCCCACGCGCATCGACCGAGTCGAGCGAGTCGCGGCGGCCGTCGTAGCCGGCCTTCGGGCCCGGCTTGGCCACGGGAGCCACGGGCCGTGCGGGTGTGGGTGCGGGCTTGGGCGGCACGCCGGTCGTGGGCGCGCAGCCGGCGGCCAGCAGGGCCGCGGTGGCGACGGCCAGGGTCGTGGTCCGGAAGGCGGCGAACGCCGGGGTTCCGGCGACGGGAGCGGCTCCGGAGAACCGGCGCGTCCCTGCGTCCGAGATTCTCATGGGGCGACCGTAGCACCCGCGCAAATCCCACGGCAACCGCCCCTTGCGGCCTCTCGTTCCGGCGTGCTACCTCTCAGCGTTCTTCTGGTCCATCCACGGGCCCTGCGGCTTGCCGCCGGACCCGGACTCGCGGCTGCTCGGTGGGCGCTCGCGCCCCGGCAACCCGGGTCACACACTCCCACGAGGGGGCTGTCATGAAGCTTCGCCACGGATTCATGCTCGTCGTTGCTGCCCTGAGCGCCCTGACCTTCGCCGCCGGCTGCGGTGGCGGCGCCGGGGGCAAGGATGAGCTGGTGATCGGCGTCTACGGGTCGCTCACGGGTGGCGATGCCACGTTCGGCGAGTCGACCAAGATGGGTGTAGAACTGGCCCTGAAGCAGCTGACCGACGCTAAGGGCGGCAAGATCGGCGGGCTGCCGGTCCGTGCGGTGGTCGAGGACGACCAGGGCAAGGCCGAGGAAGCCGCCACCGTGGTGCAGAAGCTCATCAACCAGGATCGCGACATCACGGTGATCGGCGAGGTCGCGTCGTCGCGCTCGCTGGCCGCGGCCCCCATCTGCCAGGCCGCCGGCGTGCCCATGATCTCGCCGTCGTCCACGAACCCCAAGGTCACCGAGGTCGGCGACTTCATCTCGCGCATGTGCTTCATCGACCCGTTCCAGGGCATCGTGATGGCTAAGTTCGCGTCGGGCAACCTCGGCGTGAAGAAGGTGGCCATCTTGAAGGACGTGAAGAGCGACTACTCGGTGGGTCTGGCGCAATTCTTCACCGAGGGATTCAAGGCCGCGGGCGGCACGATCGTGGCCGAGCAGGCGTACACGGCCGGCGACCAGGACTTCAGCGCGCAGCTCACGGCGATCAAGGCGAAGTCGCCCGACGCCATCTTCCTGCCGGGCTACTACACCGAGGTCGGCCTCATCGCGCGCAAGGCGCGTGAGCTGGGGCTCACCTGCCCGATCCTGGGCGGCGACGGCTGGGAGAGCGAGCAGCTGCTGGAGATCGGCGGCGAGGCTCTGAACGGTGCGTACTACTCCAACCACTTCGCGGTCGACAACCCCGAGCCCAAGCTGCAGGCGTTCCTGAAGGATTTCCGCACGCAGTTCGGCAAGGACCCCGACGCCATCGCCGGTCTGGCCTACGACGCCGCGAACGTGCTGTTCGGCTGCCTCGAGAAGTTGGCGGCCGACGAGCCCGCCACGTTCAAGGCGCTGGGCTCGGCCAAGGCCGGGACGCCGGAGCAGAAGGAGGCCCAGAAGAAGCTGGCCGCGTTGATCGCCGCCACCAAGGACTACGCGGGTGTGACGGGCGTGATCACGCTCGATGCCAACCGCAATGCGAACAAGCCTCTGGTGGTGCTCGAGATCAAGGGTGGCAAGAAGGTCTTCAACACGTCGATCAACCCCTAGCGCGATGAGGGCCGGACGGGCCGCGGGACACACTCCGGCGGCCCGTCGCCACGCATGAGCGAGTTCCTCCAGCAGCTGGTCAACGGGATCACGTGGGGCAGCGTGTACGCGCTCATCGCGCTCGGTTACACGATGGTCTACGGCATCCTGCGGCTCATCAACTTCGCGCACGGTGACGTGTACATGCTGGGCGCCTTCGTGGGCCTGTACGCGTCGCGCTGGTTCCACGCCGGCCAGGAACCGAGCCCCTTGAAAGCGTTGCTCGTGTTGGTCACGAGCATGGTCATCTGCGCGTTTCTCGGCTTGATCATCGAACGCCTGGCCTACAAGCCGGTGCGCAAGTCGCCGCGGCTGTCGGCACTCATCACCGCCATCGGCGTGTCGCTGCTGCTCGAGAACGGCGGCGTGCTGCTGTTCGGTGCCAGCCCGCGCTTCTTCCCGCAGATCGTGGCGCAGAAGAACATCCAGCTCGGCATGGGCGTGGTGCTGTCGAACCAGCAGCTCATCGTGCTCACGGTGTCGGTGGTGCTCATGCTGGCGCTGCGCTGGCTGGTGCTCAGCACGAAAGTCGGCAAGGCCATGCAGGCGGTGTCGCACAACCACATGGCCGCCTCGCTCATGGGTATCTCGGTGGACCGCATCATCACGTTCACGTTCATGATCGGCTCCGCACTCGCCGCCGCCGCGGGCGTGCTGGTGGCGCTGCAGTCGCCGAAGATCGAGCCCTACATGGGCATCCTGCCCGGCTTGAAGGCGTTCGTGGCCGCCGTGCTGGGCGGCATCGGCAACATCCCGGGTGCGGTGGTCGGCGGGCTCGTGATGGGTATTGCCGAGGTGCTGGTGACCGGCTACCTGTCGCCCACCTACCGCGACGCCATCGCGTTCGTGCTCTTGATCGTGATCCTGCTCGTGCGCCCGGCCGGCATCTTCGGCAAGGCCGTGGCGGAGAAGGTATGAAGCGCAGCTTGTGGCGCATCGTAGGGCCTCTGGTCACGATCCTGGCGCTGGTGGCGCTCAACGTGCTGCTGCCGCGCGTGGTGAACCCGTATCACTTCCAGGTGCTCATGCTGATCGGCATCAACGTGGTGCTGGCCGTGTCGCTGAACCTGGTGAACGGCTTCACCGGTCAGTTCTCCATCGGCCACGCCGGCTTCATGGCGGTGGGCGCCTACGCCTCGGCCATGTTCACCTTGAAGCTGGGTCAGCCCATGGTGAACTCGCTGCACGGCGTGCCGCTGCCCGTGGCGCAGGGCATCGCGCTGCTGCTGGCCTTGATCGCGGGCGGCCTGCTGGCCGCGGCCGCGGGCTGGCTCGTGGGACTGCCGAGCCTGCGGCTGCGCGGTGACTACCTGGCCATCGTCACGTTGGGCTTCGGCGAGATCATCCGCGTGGTCATCCTGAACGTCGACGCCATCGGTGGCGCGCGCGGGCTGCCGGGTATTCCGCAGTACTCCACGTTCTTCTGGGTGTTCGGCGCGGCCGTGGCGGTGATCATGCTGGCGCGCAACATGGCGCATTCCACGCACGGCCGCGCGCTGTTCGCCATCCGCGACGACGAAGTGGCGGCCGAAGCCCTGGGCGTGGACACGACGTCCTACAAGGTGCTGGCGTTCGTGCTGGGCGCGTTCTTCGCCGGCGTGGCCGGCGGGCTGTTCGCGCACTTCCTGAGCTACCTGAACCCGAGCTCGTTCACGTTCTTGAAGAGCATCGAGGTCATCGCCATGGTGGTGCTGGGCGGCATGGGCTCGATCAGCGGTTCGGTGATCGCCGCCATCGTGCTCACGCTCATGCCCGAGATGCTGCGCGGTCTGAAGGATTACCGCATGGTGATCTACGCGCTCATGCTGATCATCCTCATGATCACGCGCCCGCAGGGGCTCATGGGCACGCGCGAGGTGTCGCTGTCGGGGTTGTTCGGCAAGCGCGGCCCTGCGAAGGGGGCGGCATGAGCTCGGGCGGCACCCTGCTGCACCTGGACCACGTCACCATGCAGTTCGGTGGCTTGAAGGCCGTATCGGACTTCAGCCTGGAGATCCAGAAGGGCGAACTGATCGGGTTGATCGGCCCCAACGGTGCGGGCAAGACCACCGTGTTCAACTGCATCACGGGTGTGTACACGCCCACGCAGGGCAAGGTGATGTTCGAGGGCCGGCAGATCAGCGGGCTCAAGGCCAACAAGATCGCGTGCGGTGGCATCACGCGCACGTTCCAGAACATCCGGCTGTTCTCGCGCCTCACCTGCCTCGACAACGTGTGCGTGGCCGCACACCCGCACCGCAAGGTCGGGCTCGCCGGCGCCGTGTTCCAGACGCCCGCGTTCGAGCGCGACGAGGCCTCGTTGAAGAAGCAGGCGCTCGACATGCTCGAGGTGTTGGGCCTGGCGGCGTTCGCGGATCAGCCCGCCACCAGCTTGGCCTACGGCCAGCAGCGCCGCCTCGAGATCGCACGGGCGCTGGCGGGCAAGCCGCGCCTGCTGTTGCTCGACGAGCCCGCCGCGGGACTCAATCCGCAGGAATCCGAAGAACTCATGCGGCTGATCACCGACATCCGCAAGCGTTTCGAGCTCACGATCCTCTTGATCGAGCACGACATGAAGGTCGTGATGGGCATCTGCGAACGCATCGCCGTGCTCGACTACGGTGTGCAGATCGCGCAGGGCCTGCCCGCCGAGATCCGCGCCAACCCCAAGGTGATCGAGGCCTATCTGGGCGAGGAGACGCACGCGTGAGCCAGCTCCTGGTGGAGGGCATCGAGGTCTATTACGGCGCGGTGCACGCGTTGAAGAACGTCTCGGTGCGGGTGGAGCAGGGCGAGATCGTGACGCTGATCGGTGCCAACGGCGCCGGCAAGACCACGCTGCTGCGCACGATCTCGGGGCTGGTGCCGTGCAAGAGCGGCAAGATCGTGTTCGAGGGCAAGGACATCAGCAAGGTGCCGGCGCATGAGATCGTGGCGCTGGGCCTGTCCCAGAGCCCCGAGGGGCGCATGGTGTTCGCGAACCTGTCGGTCGAGGACAACCTCGAGTTGGGGGCCTACCGACGGAAGGACAAGGCCGGCATCAAGGCCGATCGCGACGAGGTGTACCAGTTGTTCCCGCGCCTGCTGGAGCGCCGCATGCAGCTCTCGGGCACGCTGTCGGGCGGCGAGCAGCAGATGCTGGCGATCGGCCGCGCGCTCATGAGCAAGCCGCGCGTGCTGTTGCTGGACGAGCCGTCGCTGGGCATCGCGCCGCTCCTGGTGCGCGACATCTTCAAGAACATCGTCGAGATCAATAGACGTGGAACGACCGTCCTCCTCGTGGAGCAGAACGCGCACATGGCGTTGAGCATCGCCAAGCGCGGCTACGTGCTCGAGACCGGCCGCGTGGTGCTGGAGGACGAGGCCGCGAAGCTGGCGGCCAATGACGAGGTCCGCGCGGCGTATTTGGGAGGGTAGGGACCCGGGCCTCCGGGGCTTGGGATGGTGGGAACCCGGGCCTCCGGCCCGGCGAGGCTGGCGCGCGAGGGAGTGCTTGTCCTGCCGGCCGCCCGCGCACGGTGTCGCGTGCCGCTGGTCGGCGGGAGTCGGATGCCGGCACGCAGTCGGAACCCCTCGGCCTTCGGCCGTGCTATCTCGACGACAGCACGAACTCGTTGTCCTCGCTGTCCAGGAAGATCGCGAACGTGCCCCACGGCTGCTTCTCGGGCCCCTTCTTGAAGCGCACGCCTTTCGCGGACAGCTCGGCGTGCGTGGCTTCGACGTCGTCGCAGGCGAACGAGCCGTTCCAGAAGTTGCCGGCGCGGTTCTCCTGGCCTTCGGGGTTGAACAGCACCACGCGCGTCTCGGCGCCGGGAATGCGCAGTTCGATCCAGCGCTGTGTGCCCATGGGCTGGTCGGTCTCGACCTTGAAACCCATGGGGCCGGTCCAGAACGCCAGCGCGCGTTCTTGATCCTTCACGGGGACGCCCACGAACTTGATGTGCTTGATCATGTCTCGCCTCGGGTGAGTCGCGCGCGGCCCGATGCCGCGACGCGTGCACGCCGTTGTTAGCGCGTGGGCACTGCGCGCGTCAAAAGAATTCTTGCTCAGGCAACCAGTGCCATGGCATACATTGCCACAGCATGAAAGCACTCTGGATGGACCCCTACGTGCCCGACACGCTGCTGCGGGACCTGGTGGGACACGACCACCGGCCCTCGGCCTACCTGGTGTACGTGTACCTGTGGGGCCGGACGGGCGGCCGCAAGGGTGCGACGGCCACGCTGTCGCTGGGCGCGCTCGCCGAGGAGACCGGGCTGTCGAAGCGCGCCGTGCAGTCCGCGGTCGCGCACCTCGAACGCCGCCGCCTCATCCGCCTCACCCGCGCTGCCGTGACCGCCGTGCCCGCCTACGAGGTCCTGCGCCCCTGGAAGCG
>JBEBGT010000597.1:0-2501 GCA_040081365.1 Candidatus Eiseniibacteriota bacterium
CACGAAGTGCCGCGCGCCGGGGAGACCTCACGCACCCGCCAGGCCAGGACCGGGCACGAGATGGGTTGTGAATATGGCGAGTCGCGCCCAGGCCGGAGCCAGCGCGCACGCCGTGCCGCGCGCCGGGGAGACCTCACGCACCCGTCAGGCCAGGACCGGGCACGAGATGGGTTGTGAATATGGCGAGTCGCGCCCAGGCCGTAGCCAGGATGGCGGAGGCCGTGAAGGGCGCGTCAGGGAGGTGAGGCCATGGATGGCCGAACCGAGCGTTCGCCATATTCACGACCCGGCTCGTACCCGGGCAGTCCGGAACGGGGCTTTGACGTGAACGGCGGCACGATGCCGAACGCCGTCCGGAACGAGGCCTTTGACGTTGCCGTGGTGCGAACGACGAACCAGACTACGGCGTCGCGAGCAGAGTCCCGCCGTTCCAGTGCAACGGCGCATCCCATTCGCGCGACGGCACCGAACCCGCCATCACGCGATCGCACCACTCGCCCGGCACCGCCCACACCACGTCCAGCTCGCCCGAGAGCGGATCGAGCCGCGCGCCGTACACCGGGTTGCCCCAGTGCGGGCTCGCCAGACCGGGGGCCGTGCGTGTCGTGAGGCAGCCCAACCAGCGCCGGGCGCGCTCACGGATCTGCACCGGCGTGTCGGCGTGCTCGTACGCCAGCGCCGTGGCGTGCTCGCTCACGAACGCCCATACGCTCAGGGCCTGCGAGCCGAAGTAGCGCAGCTGGCCCTCGGGCGTGTCGGCCACGTAGGCCATGCGCGGCAGCAGCGTCGTGTGCAGCTGCTCGAAGAACTCGCGCGACCAGCGCACGACGCCGCCGGCGCGCTCCTCCCCGGCACCTTGGCGTTCCGGGCTCAACGACGCGTACATGCGCCGCCGTGCCGTCTGCTCGATCATGCACCGTACGATTGGGTTGCCGCGACGGTGTCCGGTCAGCCGCATCACGTCCTCCTCTCGGGAAGGTCCGACGCCCGCATCGTGCCGCGGACTCCTCGGCGCGTGCGAACGCATAGCGGGAACGAGCAAAACGCTTGCGAGCGCGCTGCTGATGGCCCGCGGCCTCGCGACCTCACGGGTCGCGTCATGCCCCGGGTCCGGAGCTGGAGGTGAGCACGCGGACGCGCGCCTCACGTCACTCCGGATCAGCGCGCTTCGTAGTTCGGTGCCTCCTTGGTGATCTTCACATCGTGCGGGTGGCTCTCGCGCAGTCCCGCACCACTGATGCGCACGAAGCGTGACTTCGTGCGCAGGTCCTCGATCGACGCCGCGCCACAATAGCCCATTCCGGCGCGCAGGCCGCCGATCAACTGGAACACGGTCGAAGCGAGCGGGCCCTTCAGCGGCACGCGGCCCTCGATGCCCTCGGGCACCAGTTTCGACAACTCGTCGGTGTTGTCCTGGAAGTAGCGTTCGCGGCTGCCCTTGGCGGCCGCCATCGCGGACAGCGAACCCATGCCGCGGTAGACCTTGTACTGGCGCCCCTCGTACAACACCACCTCACCCGGGCTCTCCTCGGTGCCGGCGAACATGCCCCCGAGCATCACCGTGTGGCCGCCCGCGGCGATCGCCTTCACGAGGTCGCCCGAGTACTTGATGCCGCCGTCGGCGATCACCGGCACGCCGGTACCCTCGAGCGCCTTGGCCGCCTCGAGCACGGCGGTGATCTGCGCCATACCGGCGCCCGTCACCACGCGGGTCGTGCAGATGGCACCCGGGCCCATGCCCACCTTCACCGCGTCGGCGCCGGCATCGGCCACGGCGCGCGCGCCCTCGCCGGTGCCCACGTTACCCACCACCAACTGGGCGTCGGGCAGCGCAGCCTTCAGCTTGCGAGTCGCCTCGAGCACGCCCACCGAATGCCCGTGCGCACTGTCGACCACCAGCGCGTCGGCGCCGGCGCGGAACAACTCGTGCGCGCGCTCCAGGTAGTCGCCCGCCGCGCCCACGGCCGCGGCCACGCGCAGTCGGCCGAGCGAGTCCTTGCAGGCGTTGGGGTGCTTGATGCGCTTCTCGATGTCCTTCACGGTGATCAGGCCCTTCAACATCATGTGCTCGTCGACCACCGGCAGCTTCTCGATGCGATGCTTGGCGAGAATCGCGCGCGCGGACTCGAGCGTGGTGCCGACCGGCGCGGTGATCAGCTTGGCGCGCGTCATGATGTCGGACACCTGGAGCGAGTGGTCGTCCTCGAAGCGCAGGTCGCGGTTCGTGAGGATGCCCACCAACTTGCCGTGTTCGGTGATCGGCACGCCCGAGATGTGGAAGCGCGACATGATCGCATGCGCCTCGGCCAGCGTGGCGCTGGGCGGCAGCGTCACCGGATCGGTGATCATGCCGCTCTCGCTGCGCTTCACGCGGTCGACCTGCGCGGCCTGGTCCTCGATGGACAGGTTCTTGTGCACCACGCCGATGCCGCCCAGACGCGCGAGCGCGATGGCGAGCCCCGACTCCGTGACGGTGTCCATGGCCGCGCTCACGATGGGGA
>JBEBGT010000095.1:0-9453 GCA_040081365.1 Candidatus Eiseniibacteriota bacterium
GCGTGAGCTTCAAGGGCGGCGCGATCCATGGACACGACTCCACGTCGCAGCGCGGCGCGCACGCCTGGATCGAGACGATCGG
This sequence comes from Candidatus Eiseniibacteriota bacterium, assembly GCA_040081365.1. GTDB lineage: Bacteria > Eisenbacteria > RBG-16-71-46 > RBG-16-71-46 > RBG-16-71-46 > JAIOPA01. The sequence goes on from JBEBGT010000095.1 coordinate 83, forward strand.
CCACCTCCCGAAGTCGAGCCAGGTCGAGCCGTGGCGAGCGCACGTGCTGCGCCCGGAACGGCGCCTGCTTGAGCCACAGCAGGTACTCGCGATCCGGCATCTGGGTGAGTTCGGTGACTAGCGCGAGTCTTCCTTCCGCGGCGTTCTTCTGTCGCGGAGGAACCGGCAGCGCGTGCACGAGCGTCTTCGCGTCCTCGATGTTCGCGCGAAACGCGCATTCGATGCCCGCGTTGGTCCTCAATACCTTCACGAGCGTCGAGTCGACGGCGGCCAACTGCGCGGGCTGCTGATTGATGAGGGTCACCGCGCACCGCTTGTGTCTCGCGAGGGCCAGAAGTCTGGCAAACTGCTCGGCCTGCCCGCTGCCCAGCGCCTCCTGAACCTCCTCGAAGATGACCCAGGTCTGCGGCGTCTGTTCCGTGACCGGTCGCGACAGAATCGCCCGCGTGATTCTGCCCGTCAGGATGCCGGCCCAGAATCGCTGGGCCCGCTCGGCGCCGGCGGGCGGACTGCCCAAGTCGACGATCGTCAGCCCGGACTCCAGCGCCTCGCTGAAGTTGACGCACCGCGGAGCGGACAGGGCGAGCTTCACCTCGTCCAGGAACAAGAACGTGTCGAGGCGTGCGAGCAGGGCATCGACCGCCGGGCGACTCTCACGCGCGAACCCGGAGCGCGCGTACTCGCGAACAGTGGGGTCACTTGAACGTCGGGCGTCGCGCTCAAACGCCTCAGGCGATTCGAGCCAGCGCTGGATCGCCGTCAACGGATAGCCGAGCTCGATTGCAAGCGCACACAGGCGAAGGAACACGCGGGTCATGCGCGAGCCCAAGTCATCCGCGAGCGCGTCCTCGAGCGCCGACGCGAGATTGAAGGCTTGGATCGCACGCGGCACCCCCCGTTCGGCCTCGGTGACCCGCAACATCGGCAGGTCGTGCCCGAACGGGCGGATGATGCGCAGGCGATTCAGGAGCGTTTGCCCACCGCGCGTCTGCAGCAACGATGGCACCACGAGCTCTATGAGCAGTTCGGACAGTTCACTCTTGAGATCGACCACGATGACTGGGAACCGCCCATCGCGAAGGACCTGCAGCAGCCAGGCAATCGTCGCGAATGTCTTACCTGAGCCCGTCGCGCCAGTTATCCAGCTGTGCTGCCCGAGGAACTCTTCATAGGGCAACCCGCACCAGAACGGTTCGCCCGACAGGTCGCGTGCGCGACCAAGGAGCACACGGCGGTCGCCCGGCTTGCATGCCATGACTGCGCGAAACCGCGCCACATCCTCGTGATCGCGCGCATTGGATTGCGCCAGCGCGCGGGACTGCCACTCGCGCGCGCGAGCGGATTCGTCGCCTCGGAACAGGCGCCGGACGAAGTGCGAGCCGCGGGACATGCTAGTCCTCCTCCAGCTCGATGGCGGGGTCCGGATCGGCAGGCAGCTCCGGAGCTGCGATTGCTGGCACGCCCTCCGCGGGGCGACGAACAGTTAGGCGCGCTTGCCGGTCCTCAGCGCCACGCTCCTGGCCCGCGCGCGCCCCTCGCCCCGTCAGTAGCTGCTGCGCGCGCACGCCAAGCCCGACGAAGAAGACTCCCGTCACCAGGGTCACCACGACGTCGGCGATGACCCTCGGGATGGCTCTCGCAATCCCCGGAACAGTGATTGCCCCACATTGGCGAAGGAGACCCACGCCAACTCCGATCAGAAACGACAGGACGAACAGCGCCACCAGGAGTTCGAACATGTGCCGCAGAAGTCGATCGATCATTGAGGCACCTCACGTCGTAGGAACTCGCGGTACAACGCCCCGGCGTCCTGTGGCGTCAGGCCTTCACCGAGCGGCACTCCGTTGAGATGGACTTCGAAATGGAGCTCGCTCCACCGGCTGTCGCCGAACGCATGACTGGTTCCCGACGCCCCCGTCTCACCGATCGGGTCACCTTGTCGCACGCGGACCCCGGGCTTGATGTCGGGGCTGACGTCGCCGAGATGGGAATAGCTCGTTGTGAGGAGTTGTCCTTCTCGCAGCCCGTGGCAAAGCGTCACGCGACGACCGTGAAGAACGCCGAGCACCTCCGGCGGCGTCTCACCCAGTTGCTTGCAGTACCCCAGCAGCTCATCGCGGCGCGCTTTAGGAAGATCCGGCTCGTCCGCGATGGACAAGACCCAGCCATCGGCCGCCGCCACGACCGGCGTTCCGGGCCGACAGGAAAAGTCCACGCCCTGGTGCTCACCGCCTCGGTACGCGCGCCGCGCGCCCGGCAGGAGCTCAGGATTCGTCGGCACGTGCGCGCCATCGATCGGCATCTCGAGCAACAGCGGCGCCGCCGTTTCTTCCTCGGGTGCCGAGGGGCATTTCGTGACGGTCCGTTCCTCCGCAGCTGATTGGCGGTGCCGCCCGATGAGCAGGCGTGCGCCTGAGAACTGCGCGACGAAGCCGACCCCGATCAGGATCCAGGGCAGCAATGCCCGCAAGGCTGGGGGCGGCAACTGGAGGAACTCAGTCCACACGGCGAAGCGCCTCCGTCGGGACCTGAAGCCGACGACCAGTCGGAAGAATCACGTCGTATTGCCCGACAGAGTTCCGAGCCACGAACACTTTGTCCCCGGGCCTCAGCACGACGAGCGAACCGAATCCGTTGCTCGTGAGCAGTTGGGTGATCACTGCCGCGCCACGATCAGGGGTTGAGCTCCCGCGCAGGTACGCCCCGAACACCCACCCGCTCGCGCCCGCCATCGTGCTCGCAGCGAACCAGCCGTCGCGCTCCTCACGAACCACGATGCCTTCTCCAGGCATGAGTCGGGCCGCCACGGGGTAGCCGATCCCGGGACCCATGCGCAGGTTGACGTTGATGCCAGTGACCGAGGCGGTGGGCATCCCGCGAGGCACCACCTCGGTCGTGGTCGGCAGCTCGCTCACGAAGGTCGGCGGGCTGACTCCACGCCGCCCGAGCTGGTTCCCGACGAGTGCGCCGATAGTTCCCGCGACTAGGGCGACCGCAAGTAGCCCGACGATCGCCGGCGTGAGCGAGGCGCCTCTGGGCGCAACCTGCACGGGCACACCGGTGCTCTGGTGCGATGTTTGGGGACGAGCCGCCCCCCGCCCAGGACCCTGCACCGCGTCCACTGCCTGTGGGCGGCGAAGCGGCGGCTGGGCTTCATGCTGCACCACTCGCGAGGCGTCAGTCGCACCCGGCTGGGCGCGCCCGGCCGGTTGAGCAGCGGCACCCTGCTGACGTTGCGCTTCGATCGCGCGCACGGCGTCGGGCTGGAGATCGCCCTCATCGTTTGCGAGCCAGTCGAGGTTCGGATCGATGCTCACGAGGTCACCTCAGATGGCGACTGATACCCGCAGACGGGGCAGGGCTCGTCGCGCACCACGCGAGCGTTGATGACATCGAAGGGAACGCGGAACAGATCCGCATAGGAATCACGCGGTTGGCTTCCACCGTGGACGAGAGTGAAGGCGTGCCCGTTTCGCAGGAGCGTCGACCTAGACCCGTTGGGGTCCAGGACCGCGAGTGCGTAGGCGGCTGCCACGGCGGACACGTAGGCGATGTCGGCCCCGAGTCCGGGTTCCGCTTCGAGCTTGTTCTGCTCTGCATCCTGATAGGCTTGGCGTCGCTCCGCGAGTTGCACGCCGCCCAAGACCCCAGTGCGGAACCCGGCGGCGCAGAACAGGCACGGGCCGGAACCCGCGCGTACGACGACGATCTCACCTCCACAAGCCAGCTCGAAGGCTCCCGCAAACACCGCTGGGATCTTGTTGCGGATAGCGGCTTCGTTGACGACGAACTGCGCGTGCGGGGAGTCCATGGTCGCGAGCAGAAGATCGCTGCCCTTCAGGAGCAGGTCGAGCTGCTGATCGCTCAGAGTGGTTACGTCGGTCGTGACACCGATGGAGTCAACACCATGCAGTGACAACTTCTCCGCCAGAGCCACGCTTTTCTCACGGCCGAGATCCTTCATGTCGCAGATGTGTCGCGTGAGATTCGGAGTGTCGAAGCGATCCTTGTCGTAGACACGGATGTGACCGACGCCCCCTTGCGCCAGCAGAAGGCCCGCCCCGCCTCCGAGGCTGCCGCCTCCGAAGAGGTCGACGCGGAATCTCCCGAGCCCGTCCTCAGGAACGAGGCCCCGTCGGCGGTCGCTGATGCTCTCCGAGCCACTGAGTATCAGGACCTCGTCGGGAGCCGAGACGATCCCGTCGACCTCAACGAAGAGCTTCTGATCTGCGATGGTCAGCGCAACGAGTGACAGACCGGGCCTGCGGGCCGGATGGACTCGACCTACGCGGGAGAAGACTCCCGGCTCAGCCCGGTCACTGAGGATCTGAAACACGCCCTCGGCGGGCCGGGCGATTCCAAAGATGGGCCGCGATGCGCCGGAGCATGCCGCGCGACTCACCGCCTCGCTGTTCACCACCAGGGTCGTGCGCTTCTCGGCCTTCATTGGATGCCTCCATGGGAATGGCATCCATGCCGGTGAGCGCCGCCATCATGCGCGGATCGTTGTCGGGGACGACGAGAAACGGGATCTCCTCGAACTCGAGTACCTCACGGGTCATCAGGTACGCCCGAAAACGGACCCTGCCTTCCTCGATGACCGCGATCGGGAAGACGACCGCCGGCGCGTCCCACTCCGTCTCGCTGACAACGCGGCGCGCCGTGTCGCGATCGATGCTGCTGGGTTCGTCAAATGAATCAGGATGAACGTGCCAGTCAGATACATACGTCAGCTGGGGCAATCTCTGCCTGATGACGCGGACGACCGCTTCCTGCCACCGGGTGTCCGGCGTGTACCTTGCCCTTGCTCGTCGCGCACCAGGCCCCGCAGGCACATTGAAGACCTTGATGATCTCGTTGCCGCGGCGGACACCAAGCCCAGTGCCGCCGGTTTCCATGCCGCGGTGCGCGAGCGCCTCTTCGACCATCCCGTCGTAGTCCGTGCGCGCCACGATGAACGTGCTGGTCATCAGAACACCTCCCCGGTTCGAAGCCAGGTCTCGTAGGCGACCAGCCATGCCGCGATCAGGCCGACCTCGCCAACAGCCGTGGCGCGCTGCACGTCCCAGTTCGTCCTGTGCGTGCACAGGCTGCCATCGGCGTACACGTGTGGTGCGGCTGCTGCGAGGGCCGGGACTTCGACTCGAAGGGTCGGTTCCCGATACGGGTAGGTAGGCGGGTACGTCACTGAGACCAGGTATTCGGTGTTGCCCGTCGGACTCAGGACTCCCCGCCACCGGAGCACGCCATCATCCGATTTGAAGAGCTGGAACCCCGGAAACCTCACCGCCATCAGCGCCGCTTCCGCGATCAGGCGCGACGCCCATTGAGGTTGCTCGTACCAGGCATTTCGACTCATTCCTTCCCCCTTGTTGAACCACGATGGCGACGTCCAGCGTTGCGGCTGCGACTTCGAATGAGGCGTCGGTAAGCGACGTCAGGCGCGCCGACCGCCCTTCCGAACGCGGGCCCACTGGCCAGAACGACGCCATCGGGTCTCGACCTCCCTCTCTGGCTTAGGCTGCGCCGAATGTGCGCGGCGGCAGCTTCGTGGGCTTCTGCCCCGCCTCTGCCGGCTGGGCCTCACCCTGGGCAGGTACTTCCCGGACCGTCCCGTCGGGTTCCACCTGGACTTCGCGGTCGCGATTCCGCCCGACGACGGTGTCGCGAAGGCGCCTGAGCGACTCGTTCATGGCACTCCTCCCGTGGCCGCTGACCCTTTTCGTACTGCCATTCGGCTCGTACAATCAGGTCGCGCTAGCGCCACGACGTAAGGAGACCAGATGACCCCCGTGACTGGATGTGACAAAGACCAGGCGGCGGCGATCCGACCCAAGCGAAAGCTCGGGCCTACAGGCCAGGCGCGGTGCGTGCAGGCTGCTGCACTCCTCGCACGGCTCTGGCCTGAGGAGTTTCCGAATGGCTGGGTCGGGATGCCGGAAGTGCTCGAGTACTCCACGTACGGGGCGGCTTCCGAGGATCAGGCCACCCGCCAAGCCTTCTACCGGAGTCGCCATCAGATCGAAGCCAGAACTCCAGGGCTCAAGATCGAGGACTCAATCGTGAATGGCCGTGCGGTGATGAAGGTCGTGGGCGACCCGCCGCTCCAGCTCATTGAATGGCTCTACGACCACCCTGAGTACATCAAGGGACACCACTGGGACCGCTACTTGGCCGCCCGCGTCGCTCCACCGGCTACGCCAACAGAAGCCAACGACCGAATGCTTGCTGCTGGTTGCCGCATTCTCGTCACGCAGGGCCGCACATCTGAAGCGCTCGCGCAGCTTGCTAAGGCGTTGGACCAATCGATCAGCCTCAGACAAAAGATGGCCCTCACGTTGGTCTGGGCCTTCGCCGCGAGCCGGTCAGGGAACATCCGGGAGTTCAAACGAGCCCAGAAGGCGCTTTCCGCTTTGGCGAACAAGACGCTGCCCATGGGAGACTTGGCTGACCGCCTCCTGATGGCTCGCGTTCGGATCGAGCAGGCATATGGGAAGTACCTTGCCGAGATCATGGGGCGACCCCGCGATGAGCACGCCCTTGAGTCGCTCGAAGAATGCGAACTCCTCCTGAAGGTCGCACGAAAGCTGCAGGCCGGTCTCAGTCCCTCTGATCAGGCTCGCCTAGAGAATGTCGGAGCCTTGCTCACAAAGGCGCGAGGGCTTTCAGCTAGCGCGCCCGATCGGGCGCGTTTGCTCACAACTGCACAGCGCGCTTTTCAGCGCGCATTCGCCTTGGCCGAGTCGGTCGGCGATGCCTATGCGATGGGAGCGGCGCTCTACAACATCGGGGAACTGTGCTACGCGCGGGACCGGCTCGATCGGATGGCTGCCACTGAGGAAGAGGCCACTGAAGCGCTCTCGTGGTTTCGACAAAGCGTCGCTATCGCTGAGCACCTTGGGATGACTCGGGATCTCTACGTGGATTACGCGAGAGTAGCTGACGTTACTGGCACCCTGGTTCTTGCGCGCCTTCGCGCGGGTCGCATTGATGGGGTGCAAGAGTTAATGGCAGACGCTCATCGCCATCTTGATGTGGCCCGCACTCGGGGCAATCCCTTGGAACGCAAGCTCGCTCGGTGGACAGCTACGAGGCTTCGGCGGGTGGAACGTGCTGTGCGTGAATGGCCGGTCAGCGACAAGGTTGCAGCGGGTGAGAATGGGCGCCGCCGGATGAAGCGACGGCGCCCGTAACGATTACGGTTCCACTACCGGGTGGCTGTCTTAAGTGACTGAAAGAGCGATTCAGCGGTCCTGAGGAAGTACGCGATCGCGTCACGCCGTTTCCCCAATGGCAGCGTTATGCGGAGGAGTGGCACATGCCACGTGTCCCTGAGTCGGTGAACGTGGCCCCGCTTCAAGGATGCGAACTCGGTCACGGCGCCGAACAAGCGCTCGGGGTCCGAGGAGCATTCCACGAAGAGTTCAATCCAAGCTTCTACGCCGGCCACCCTCACGTACTTGCCGGCGACGGCGAATCTGCCTCGCATCTCGAGCCGGATGTGTGCCGACGTCTCGAGTGGCATGGCTGCGGTCATGGCTCCTTCCTTTCCGCCACCGAGTTCATCTCATCGGCAGCCAAGACCCGAGAGCCGGTCTTGGCTGCCAATGAGCGCGGAGACTGGGCATGAATAGGCCCACCCAGAGGTCACGCCGACCACAGCAGCCCCCATACCCCGATGACGGAATCCGTCCTGGCGGGACGGACGCCGGCGCCCCCGCAATCGTTGGTGCCAGCGAGGCAGCGCAACTCGTGCGCACGGCCGAGGCGCTTCGGCGGGGCGGCAAGTTTCAGGATGCGCAGGCAAGCTTCAGACTCGCCCTCTCGGGCACTTATGGGCGGGTCGCCGACGAGGACGTGTGCTGGGCGCTTTGGGGGCAAGCGACCAGCCTCAGAAACCGAGGGAAGTACGCCGAGAGCTCGAAGCTCTACATCTCCACCATGGCCACCGCGCGGTCCGCGGGGATTCTCTTATGCGAGCGGTGGTGTCTCGCGGGCTTGGCTGAGATCGATCGCATGTGCGGCCGCCTGCATCCGGCCCTTCGCATGCACGAGGAACTGGCCGCCCTGTTTCGACGTGAGAACGACTCCCGCGGCTTGGGCTGGGCGCTCTCGGGGTTGGCCCAGATCCATCTCAACCTGGGGCATACCCACGAAGCCGACAATCTCTTCAGTGAGGCTGAGGGGATAGCCAACGGGATCGGCGATCACATCAGCTCGGCCTACGCCATACGAGGACGGGCGGAAGTCGCGCTTCGCCAGGAGGACCTGCCACTGGCAGGTCGATTGGCGCAGGTCGCCAGAAAGGCATTCGAGGCGGTGCCGTATCACGTGGGGACAGCATATGCGGTGCGAACGCTTAGCCATGTCGCGCTCGCGGAGAGGAGGTTCGACGCCGCGCTGGCCTTTGCGGTCGAAGCGCGCGACATCTTCGTGCGACTGAAGAAGCCCCGCGGGCTCGCCTACATGGAGCAGACCTTCGACGCCATCGCAGGATTTCGCAACCTCGCCGAGGGCGATGAGCCGCGCAGTTCGGTGACTTCCCAGGTTTCCGAGGGAGTCTGGCTCGCGCCGCTCCCCGGGATCATCTCGCCGACGAGTTAGACCGAGGCAAGCGCGGTCGCGGCCCAAGCGGCTGATTCTGGCGCCTCATCTTGCGCATAGAAAAGCGAGGCCGCCGTCAGAGCAACGGCCTCGCGAAAGAACGAATCAGTTGAGCGCCAGTTCCCTACGGAACAGCGCCGAGAGCCGCAGGCTTCCCTCCATCTGCGCCCGCGGAGCATTTGTTTTTTGGACCTCGGTGAACGCATTGAACAGCGACCACGCGGTCCGGGGCGTGAACTCCTCGTGCTGAGGTTCTTCCCACGCCTCGATCACCTTGGGCAACCGCGACGCGGGCAGCACTTGTGCCCGGATCGCTTCGACCATGAGGTGATGCGCGTGCGCCGCCGGGAGCTCGAGGGCCTTCATGCCAGCGATCTCCGCGTCCATGCGCTCACGCATCGACGAGACCTGGCCGAGCATCCTGTAGATCAGGTCGGGCAGGTCTCTGAACACCATCGAGGTGTGCTTTCGGCTCATTGACACCTCCCCCGTGAAGGCAAGGTTGTCGCAGACGAAGCAGCGCGAGCCAAACGTGGCCCCGACGGCAAGCGACCTGTCGTACGACGATCTCAGGCCGATGGCGAGGGCGTAGTCGCGCGCGCCGTGGCCGTTGGTGCAGGTCAGGACGCCGAACATCTGCGCCCCATCGCGTGCCAGAGCGAACTGCGAGGACTTGATCTCGAGCCCGAAGCGCGGCACGTGCAGTTCGACCTCTTCGATGTAGCGATCGTACGGCACCGGGAAGTAACTGCCGGTCGGCTCGGGCA
>JBEBGT010000598.1:0-2489 GCA_040081365.1 Candidatus Eiseniibacteriota bacterium
GCGTCGAGTCCGCGCAGGAACTCGTCCTCGCTGCCATCGCCCACCACCAGATCGACGTGATAGCGCGTGGGATCCAGGCCACGCACCGTGTAGAGCGTGTTCTCGTCGGCACCGCCGCGCACCATACGCGTGATGATGTGCAGCATGCGCACCGGTGGGAGTTCGCCACGGCGGCGCTCCGCCCCGGCGGGCGATGCGGGAGACTGCGGATCGTGTGGGGGGTTCATGGTCGATTCGCTTCCCGGAGGGCATCCCAGTACCGGGCCTGCGGCCCGGTGAGTGTGTATGGCCCGCGCAGCTTGGCGGGTTCCTGCCACAGGCTGAACGTCGTGAACGCGAACCAGCCGTCGGTGCCCGCGCGCACGCCCCGCACGGCATTCGCGAGTTCCGAAGGCGTGAAGCGCCCGAGCCACAGCCCGCCGTGCAGCGGGGCCGAGCCCAGCCCCAGCGCACTCAGTCTCTGTCGCACCGCCGGCAACTCGCGCGCACCGTTGGCATAGCTCTTCTCGCACCAGTCCGCGGTGGGCACGCCGGCCTGCACCAGTGCGCGCGCGAGCGCGCGGTGCGGGAACGCCTCGTAGTCCAGGTCGAGCACGCCCAACTCCACCCCCGGATGACGGCGCGCGAATTCACGCAGGATCGGGACCAAGCGGCGCTCGAGCGAGGCCTCCTCCCAGCCCAGCAGGCCCACGAGCCGGCGCGGGTCGCGCGGCGGCGGGCGCTTGCCGCGGTACTCACGCACGCAGTGCGCGCAGCGGCACGGGCCGGCGTCCCAGTGATGCCGCCGCCCCTTCCAGTGTTCGAGGTCCACCGCCACACGGCGGATCCCGGGCGCGATCGCGAACCACTCCTCGACGCGATCGAGCAGCGCCGAACGCCAGTAGCTGGAGTCCAGCGGGCACGGCGTGTCGGGCTCGACCACGCCGCCGCCCCACACGTAGCGCCGGTCGGCAGGACTCGCGGCCAGCCGCGACAGCTGCTGCAGGCTCCACTCCGGCACGATCTCGACTCCCGTGGCGAGCCCGCGTGCCTGGAACGCCTGCCACTCGAGCGCGCCGCGCACGCCCAGCGTGTCGGGGATCCAGTGGATGACCGCGGTGTCGAAGCCGGCGGCGGCCAGGCTGTCGACGTGCGAGGCGCTCATATAATGATAGAAGTAGGCCGCCCGGCCCGGCACCGCCGCGTGCGAGACCGCGGCGAGGCTGCCGCCGGTCACCAGCAGCAGGACGAGCATGCGGACGCGCGCGCCGGTCATGCGGCCCACACCGCCTCCAACCCGCGCACGTACACGCTCGCGTCCTCGGCCCCGTGTGCGCCGGCGCGCGTCGACAGCCACTTGAGCAACAGGCTCGTGAGCAGGATCGCCTTGGCCACGGTGCCGGCCCAATCGCCATGGTGCTTGCGGAAATAGCGCACCCGCGAGCGCAGGTTGTGCAGGTAGGTGCGGCCGCCACTACCCTTCGAGGCGTGCTGGCCGGTGTGCGTGAACGTGGCCTGCGGCACGTAGCGCACGCGCCAGCCCATGCGCGTGGCGCGCAGGCACCAGTCGACCTCTTCCATGTACATGAAGAAGCCGGCGTCGAGCCCGCCCACGGTCTCGTAGGCCCGGCGCGAGATGAGCAGCGCCGCGCCGGACGCCCAGCCGACCTGGTCGAGTTGCTCCAGGGGCACACCCGCGTACTTGTAACTCGCGAACAACGCGCGGCCGGGAAACGTGCGCGCCAACCCCAGATGCTCGCACGCCAGCGTCCACAGCGTCGGGAAGCGGCCGCACGAGCGCGCGGGCGTGCCGTCGTCGTCGAGCAGGCGCGGCGCGGCCACACCACAGCGCGCATCGTCGGCGAGCGTGTCCACCAGGCGTTCGAACCCGGCGGGATCCACCAGGCTGTCGGGATTCAAGAGCAGCAGTGCCGCCCCGCGCGCGATGGCCAGGCCCTGGTTCACCGCACTCGCGAAGCCGCGGTTGTGCGCGTTCGCGATCACCCGCACCTCGGGGTGTTCGGTGCGCAGCCAGCCGGCGGTGCCGTCGGCGGAGTCGTTGTCGACCACGATGACTTCGTGCGGCACGCGCTCCTGGCAGGCGGCGAGCGATGCCAGGCAGGGCCCGAGCACGGCACGGGACTGGTAGCTCACGAGGATGACACTCACGGACGGTCTCATGCGCCCTCTCCGTTGGTATAGGCACGACGCACGACCTGCGCGGGCAGGCCGAGCCCCAGCCCGGCCGCGGTCGCGCCCAGCACGACCGCCACGGGCAGCAGGCGCGGGTCGCCCTCGAGGCCGGCCAGCACGGCGAGTGCGACCGTGACACCGACGCGCCAGCGTCCGCGCTCGCCGGCCTCGAGCCGCAGTCCCGGGGCCGGGCGCGCACCGGCGAGCACGGCCATGCCGAGCACCGTGAGCGCGCGCGGGTCCGTGAGCGGGTGGATCGACATGCCGCCCGACACCAGTGCGGTGGCCTGCGAACCCAACGCGACGCTGCCGATGAG
>JBEBGT010000599.1:0-2485 GCA_040081365.1 Candidatus Eiseniibacteriota bacterium
ACGCCTGGGCCGCGCTGGGGGAGGCCGGCTGGGTCTCGCGCGCGACGGCCGCGGCCGGCAGCGGCGAACGGCCGCGGGCTTGAGTCGCCTGCCGCGGGCGGGTAGGTTGCGCGCATGACCCCCACCACCGACATGATCTACACGCTGCGCTGTGATGGCGGCTCGCGCGGCAACCCCGGCCCGGGAGCGCTCGGCTACGTCCTGTGCGATGATAGGGGCCTCGAGGTCGAGGCCAAGGGCGAGTTCCTCGGCGTCTGCACCAACAACGTGGCCGAGTACCGCTCGCTGATCGCGGGACTCGCGGCCGCGGCCCGGCACGGTGTGCGCACGCTCGTCGTGCGCATGGACTCCGAACTGGTCGTGCGCCAGATGCTCGGCCAGTACAAAGTGAAGAACGAAGGCCTGAAGCCCCTGCACGCCGAGGCCCGCATGGCCGTGACGAAAGTGGGGGTCGTACGTTTCGAGTCGGTGCCACGCGACGACAATGGGCGCGCGGACGGGCTCGTGAACGAAGCGCTCGACCAGGCGCTTCGCCGCTGAGCTGCAGCATTCCCGAGTTCCACAGGTGATCGCGCGAGGTGTGCCGACGCTTCCACTTCGGTGGCGGCCGAGGCCGCATCGTGAGGAAAGTCCGAACTCCACAGGGCAGGACGCCGGGTAATCCCCGGGGGGCGCGAGTCCACGGAAAGTGGAACAGAGAGCAGACCGCCAACGGGCGGCGCGACTTCACTTCGGTGAACCGCGACGCTGCGGGCAAGGGTGAAACGGTGGGGTAAGAGCCCACCAGCAGCGATGGTGACATCGCTGGCTCGCCAAACCCCGTCCGGAGCAAGACCGCATAGAGGGGGAGGGGTGTGTCCCGCCCCGCCATCACCCCAGGGTCGGTCGCAATGAGGCGATGAGAGATCATCGTCCCAGTCAAATGATCACCACGGAGCGATCCGTACAGAATTCGGCTTACGGGGGACTCGGGATGAACACGAGCAAGCGCCCGCCGGTGGACACTCGCCGGCGGGCGAACTCGTCCACGGGCAGCGCCTCCGCTCGCGGTGCGGCGTTCCCGCGGCTGGAGTCCGCGACGTGGGCGTGGCTCGTGCCCGCGCTGGTCGCGCTGGCGCTGTATGCCCGCACCCTGGGCCATGCGTTCGTCTGGGATGATCTCGATCTCATCGTGCGCAACGCCGCACTGCAGGGGCCCGACTGGGCCGTACTGCTGGCGCAGGACTTCTGGCAGTCGACCGGCGCTGGCACCGGCATGTGGCGTCCGCTCGTCACGCTCAGCTACCGCTTGGACGGCGTGCTCGGCGGCTGGCAGCCATGGAACTTCCACGCCGTGAACGTCGTGTTGCACGCCACCTCGGCGGCGCTCGTGGCGCGTCTCGCGCTGGCTCGCGGCCTGAACGCACGGGCCGCGCTCGCCGCGGGCGTGGTGTTCGCGAGCGCACCGGCGCTGTGCGAGCCGGTGGCGTGGATCGCGGGCCGCACCGATGGCTTCGTCGTGCTGGCCACGCTCGTCGCCCTGCTCGCCGCGGCGCGGGCGCGCGATTCGGGCTCACGCGGCGCGCTGCTCGTGGTGGCGCTGGCCACCGCGGTCGCGCTGCTCGCCAAGGAGACCGCGCTCGTGCTGCCGGTGCTGCTGGCGGCGCAGGCGGCGGACGCCCGGGATCGTGCACCACTGGGCGAGCGCATGCGCTGGGCGAGCGCGGGAGTCTCGCTCGTGGTGGTGGCCGGCGGGGTGGTGGCGCACCGCGCGCTGGTCGGCGCGCCGGCGCACGCGGGCGAACCCGGCGCGGCACTCGGGATGGCGGCGCTGCTGTGGGCGCACTTCGCATGGCTCACGCCGTTCGTCCCGCATGTGTCCTTGCTCGACGTCTGGCAAGCCCCCGCGACGGCGATGTCCATCGCGGCGTGGCTCGCGTTGTTGGCACTTGCCGCGGGGACGGTCGCGCTGACCCGCCGCCGCCGCGCCGCGATGCTCATCCTCGCACTGCTCGTGCTGCCGTTGGTCCCGGTGGTGGCGGCGGCCCTGCTCGAGTCGGGCGTGCGCTTCGCCGAGCGCTCGCTGGCCCTGCCCGCGGTCGGACTCGCGCTGGGGCTCGCCACACTCGCCGCGGCGCTCCCGTGGCGGCGCGCGGCATGGGTCGTGGTCGCCATCTGGACGGTCGCACAACTCGTGGTCACGGTGCCGCTCGTGGCCACCTGGCGCGACGACGAAGCGCGCATCCGGCGCGTGGTGGCGGTGCGGCCGCGCGATCCCGATGCGTTGCTCGGGCTCGCCGACCTGCTCTCGAGTCAGGGCCGTGCGAACGAGGCGTCCGAACTCATCGCGCGTGCCGAGGCGGTGGCCCCGAGTGGCGATGCGAGCGCGTGGGTGGCGCGCGCGTCGACCGAGTTCCGTGCCGGACGGCTCGAGCCGGCCGTGGCGGCCGCCGAGCAGGCGCTGGCGCGCGACCGCGGCTCGTTGGCCGCCGGGGTCGTTCGCGTG
>JBEBGT010000096.1:0-9400 GCA_040081365.1 Candidatus Eiseniibacteriota bacterium
TGGTAGTACAACGAGAGATGCGTCGAGGCCATGTGGGAGGATTTCAGATCGGGTAAGAGACCGCAACCATGAATTTTCGCACATCGGATGGTCAGCCCGTGCCGGAGGCACGCAAGAAATTAGCCGGTGGTGCAACCACCGGACAACGCCCGCGAAACACGAACCGCGCCCTGGAAGGGCGCGAGAAGGACACGCGGGGTCTGGCGGGCAACATCGCCGGGAAACATTCGCACGCTTCTCGCGCCCCGACTTCCTGGTCGATCGCGCCAGCACCGCCTGGGAGCTGCAATCGCGCAGTCCGTGGAGCGATGCCCTCGTGCCACTCGGGCACGCTTCGCTGCCGAACCTCGGTGTGGCCCGTCCCGGCGCAGCGGTGTACTCGTTCTACCGCATCGACTGGGCCGCCTACGACTCGCTCGCCGCCACGCGCTGAGTCGGTGGCGCGCTCGGGAAGCCGATCCGGGCTCCCCACGTTGCGGTGGGGAGTGGGGGCGCACGACCGGAGATTCGCGCGGCTCCCGACCGGGTGCCTCGCCGCGGCCCCGAGCGGCCGCCACGGCCGCGCTGGACTCGCATTCGAACCGCGATCCCAGCGGGCTTCGTGAGCTGCACGCGTGTGCAGTCATCTTTTGGCAGCAGGCGCCATTTTTTCTTTTGACCCCGGAAGGGAGAGCGCATACAGTGCGCCGCGGTGGGGAGCCGTGGGGAAAAGTGGTAGAAGCGGGGACGATGTGGTTCCCCATGGAGACACCGGAAGATGGCGACGTTCCTGGGCACCGAGACCTACTCGATCGACGACAAGAATCGATTGGTGATCCCGGCTGCCATGCGGCGCGTCTCCGGCAAGAAGGAACCCCTCAAGAACTTCGTGCTGATGCGGGGACTCGACGGCTGCATCTGGCTGTACGCCGACGAGGACTGGAAGCGACTCGAGGACCTGCTCCAGCGGCTGTCGATGGGAAACAAGGACCAGCGCATGTTCGCGAGAACGGCATTGGTCGGCGCTAGCAAAGTGGCGGTGGATGGGCAAGGACGCATCACGATCACACCGTCGCTCATGGGCCATGCAGGCCTCGGCAAGGAAGCCGTCCTACATGGCCAAGTCGGACGCATCGATCTGTGGAATCCCGAACGGTTCCAGTCGGCACTCGTGGCGGATCCCGCGGACTACGATGCTCTTGGTGAGAAGGTGCTGGGAGGCGAGTGATGGTGGCTCCAGCCGGTACGACCGAGGTTCGCACCTCCGTCGCGATGAATCTCCAGTTCACGCGCGGGCGCCATGGCGCCGCCGCGCGGTTGGAGGTGCACGAGCGCCCCGCGGGCCGAGTCGGCCTGTTGGCGCTGCGCGGCTGGGTCGACCTGTCGGCCGAGCGGGGCATCGAGCGGGCGCTCGACGATCTGGCGGCGCGCGGGGTGGCGCGGTTGGTCGTGGACTGCTCACAGCTCCTGCACGTCGACTACCGACTGGTCCCGAGACTCGCCGATGCGCTGCTGCGCTTCGAGGCGCATGCCGGTGGTGTCGTGTTGTGCGGACTGTCCCGGTACCTGCGGGACCTGTTCCGTATCGCGGGCTGCGAATCGAAGCTGTGCTGCTGGCCCACGGCTGCGGACCTGTTGGATGCGGCCCCGGCGGCCGCGGGCCTCGAGCGTGAGCGCGCGTCATGATCCGGTGCTCGTGCGCGAGACGCTCGCGTTCCTCCGCCCCGGAAAGGGCCTGTTCCTCGATGCGACGCTCGGGGACGGCGGCCACTCCGAGGCCCTGCTGCTCGCCTCGGCCGACCTGCGCCTGCTCGCGAGCGATCGCGACCTGGACTCGCACGCGTTCGCACGAGCGCGCCTGGCGCGCTTCGGGGACCGTGTGATGTTCACGCACGGCACGTTCCGCGACCTGCCCGCCGCGCATGCGGCGGTGGGGGGCGAACTGCTGGCGGGTGCACTGTTCGACTACGGCTTGTCGTCGCGCCAGATCGACGATCCCGCGCGCGGCATCAGCTACCGGCACGACGGTCCGCTGGACCAGCGCATGGACGCCAGCCAGGGCGAGACCCTCGCCGAGCGCCTGGCGACCGCCGAGGAAGAGGAAGTCGCGAACGTGCTGCGCGAGTACGGCGATGTGCGTGCGGCCCGGCCGCTCGCGCGCGCCATCGTCGCCGCGGCGCGGGCGGGACAGCTCACCACGACCGGCCAGCTCGCGCAGCTCGCCACGCGCGTGCTGCGCGACGACCGTCCCGGTGCGCTCGCGCCGGTGTTCCAGGCGCTGCGCATGTGGGTCAACGACGAGATGGCCGACCTCGAGGCGGGACTCGCGTGGTTGCCGGACGCGATGGCCGACGGGGCGGTGGTCGTGACGCTGGCGTACCACTCGGGCGAGGACCGGCGCGTGAAGCAGGCGCTGCGCGGCAACCCGCGTCCGGTGTCGCGCCGGCTGCCACCGTCCGCCGACGAGACGGTGAATGGGCCGTGGCAGGAGCTGACGCGCAAGGTGGTGGTGGCATCGCAGGAGGAGCAGGACACGAACCCACGCGCACGCAGTGCGCGGCTCAGGGCCTTCCGGAGGAAGCCGAGATGAGAACAGTCCCGCGGCATTCCGTCCCGTCGTGGCGGGTCAGCGATGCACGTGCACTCCGGCCGGGCTGGCTGCTCGCCGCCCTGCTGCTGCTCAGCATGCTGCTGCTCGAAGTCTGGCAGCAGTCGGCGGTCGCCAGTCTCTCGGTGCGCGCCGGCAAGGCGGACGAACTCCTGAAACGCGCGAGCAACGATCTGGAGTGGACCCGCGCGCAACTCGATCGCGAGGCCACGCGTGCCGAGGTCGGATCCCTGGCGTTCAGCGCCGGGGTGCGCCCCGGGGATGCAGCCCAGGTCGTGTGGTTGCCGTCGGACTACCTCGAGGAGGACGGAGCGGTGGCGGGCGCGCAAGGCTCGCCGGCGTTGCTCGCGCAAGCGGGTCGCGCGCTCCAGTCGCTCGTGCCCGAAGCCACGGCACGGGGACGCCACGTGAATTGATCCGTCTCGCCACAAGGCGACCGGATGGTCGTACCGGCCGCGTCACAGCACCGCGCAAGTGGGGCCGGCGGTCTGCGTGAACCGCCGTTCCATGGAGGGAACAGTTGGCCCACAAGGAGATGCGCAAGAGTCGGGTGCTGCTGGCTGCGGCCGGTCTATTTCTGGGCCTCACGTGCCTGTGGGTGCGTGTGGGGATGTTGCAGACGGTGCTGCATGGTCACTTCGCCGAACGCGCGCGTGAGAACCAGCAGCATCACGAGAAGATCCTGCCGCGCCGCGGTGTCATCACCGACCGGCGCGGGGAGGTCATGGCGCATGATCTCGGGGTGAGCCAGGTGGCGGTCTATCCGCCCCAGCTCACCGACATGATGGCTGCTGCGCGCGTGCTGGCGCCCGTGCTCAAGGAGCCGGTCGCGAAAGTCGCCAAGCGGCTGCGCGCGCTCAAGAGCTACACCTGGATCGCGCGCGACCTGCCGCCCGAGGTGGGACAGACCATCCGCGAGGCCAGGGTCGAGGGCGTGGTCGTCGAGGACGAGACACGGCGCTTCTACCGTCTCGGGGATGCCGCGTCCGAGATCCTCGGGCGCACGAACCTCGACAACGTGGGTGTGGACGGGCTCGAGTACCAGTTCGAGAACCTGCTCGGCGGCCGTACCGGCTGGGTGACGCTCGTGCCCACGGGCTCGTCGCGTATGAGCCTGCGCCTGCCCGGCGCCGAGGGTCGCCCGGCGCGTGACGGTGCCGCGCTCGAGCTCACCATCGATGCCGACCTGCAGGCCATCGTCGAGCACCACCTGGCGCGCGCGGTGGATTCGCTGCATGCCAAGCGCGGCTTCGCCGTGTTCGTGGACCCGTGGTCGGGCGAGATCCTGGCCGCGGCCTGCGCACCGCACCTGAAGGCGGGCCAGTCCAAGAACTGGACGTTCACCGACCAGTACGAGCCGGGGTCCACGTTCAAGGTGGTGGTCGCGGGCGCGATGCTCGAGGAACACCTCGCGCGTCCCGAGCAGATGTACCCGGCGTCGTCGAGCGCTGCGGCCGAACTGGTGCCCGGCTGCATCATCCACGACACGCACGCGCACGACCAGCTGTCGTTCCGCCAGGCGATGCAGTACTCGAGCAACATCGTCCTGGGCCGCTTGGCACTGCAACTGGGTTCCGAGCGCCTGCACCGCTATGCCACCGCGCTCGGGTTCGGCAGCATGACCGGCGTCGAGTTCCCGGGCGAGACCGCCGGCCGGTTGCGTCCGGTGCGGGCCTGGCAGCCGCGCTCCACGCCCACGATCGCGATCGGCCACGAGATCACCGTGACGCCGCTGCAGCTCGCCCTGGCGTACGCCGCCATCGCCAACGGCGGCGTGCTCATGCAGCCCATGCTCGTGCGCGGCATCCGCGATGCCGACGGCCGCGAGGTGCGCCACAGCGCAGCACAGCCGTCGCACCGTGTGTTCAGCGAGGGCACCACCGCGACGCTCATGGACATGCTGTGCGCCGTCGTCGACAGCGGTACCGCCACCAGCGCGCGACTGCCGAGCATCCGCATCGCGGGCAAGACCGGCACGGCGCAGAAGTACGATGCGGCCGTGGGCACGTACGGCCGTGGCATGTACCTGGCTTCGTTCGCGGGCATCGCGCCGGCCGATCACCCACGCGTCGTCGGGGTCGTCGTCATCGACGAGCCGCGCGGTTCGCAGTACTACGGTGGCCAGGTGGCCGCGCCGGTGTTCCGCGAGGTCATGCTCGACCTGCAGCGCATGGGCTGGCCGGGCTTCGACAACACCAACGCCTCGGTGGCCATGCGGCCGCCCAGCGTGCCGGCGGTCACCGCGCCGGATCTGAGATTGCTGCCGCCGCGCGAGGCCGAGCGCCGGCTCGCCGAGTACGGCTTGCACGCGCGCTTCGAGGGCCAGGGCGCGCGCGTGCTGTCGCAGGTGCCGGCCGCCGGCCAGCCCGTCGAACGGGGCTCGGCGGTGCTCGCGTACCTCGCCGCGCCGCAGGATTCGCTCGGTCGCACGCTGCCCGACCTCGTCGGGCTCACGATGCGCGAAGCGGTCCGCCGGCTGTCGCAGCGCGAAGTGCCCATGCGGATCAGCGGCAACGGCTTCGTGGCGCGCCAGGAGCCGCCGGCCGGAACGCGCCTGCCGCTCAACGGTCCGTGCCGGCTGTGGTGCTCCACCGGTGACGAGGGTGCGACCGGCCTGAGTGCGCCGCTGTCGCCGAGCGCACAACCGGTCGCCGCGCGGATGCGACGGCCGTGATGCTGCGCGAACTCCTCGCGGGCGTGGACACCCTGGCGATCGAGGGGACCACCGACCCCGAGGTCACGGCACTCGTGCTGGACAGCCGACGCGCGACTCCCGGCAGCGCGTTCTTCGCGCTGCCCGGCGTGCAGGCCGATGGCGCTCGCTTCGCGGCCGCTGCGGTCGAGGCCGGTGCCACCGCCGTGTTCGGGGCCGCCGGGCTCGTGGTGGCCGGCGCGACGCGCATCGAGGTCGCCGAGCCGCGCCTGGCGCTCGCGCAGGCCGCGTGCCGCTTCCATGGCGATCCCTCGCGCGCACTTCAGGTCCTGGCGGTCACGGGGACCAACGGCAAGACCACGACCACCTACCTGGTCGAGTCCATCGTCGAGGCCGCCGGCCAGCGCGCCGGCGTCGTGGGCACCACGGGCATCCGCGTCGCGGGACACTCCCGACCCTCGCCGTTCACCACGCCCGAGTCGCCCGACCTGCAGGCGCTGCTCGCCGAGATGCGCGCGGCCCAGGTGCACACGGTGGCGCTCGAAGCCAGCAGTCACGCGCTCGTCCAACGCCGCACCTGGGGCTTGGCGTGCGACGCCTGCGTGTTCACGAACCTCACGCAGGATCATCTCGACTATCACCACACCATGGACGCGTACCTCGATGCCAAGCTCATGCTGTTCGACGGCCGCAATGGCGGTCGCGGCAAACCGTGCACGGCGATCGTGAACGCCGACGACCCGCAGGCGGAGACCGTGGCGCGAGCGGCCGAGCGCGGGGGCATGCGCGTGCGCTTCTACGGATCCGCCGAGCGCGTGGGCGCGCGCGACGGCGTCGCGCTGTTGGCCCTCACGCCGCGCGCCACGGGACTGTCGCTGCGCCTGCGCGAGCGCGACGGTGCCGCGGTGCACGAGCACGCGTGTGACCTGCCCATGCTCGGTCGTTTCAACGCCTGGAACGCCGCCGGGGCATGGGCGGCCGCGCGTGCGCTCGGGCTCGACGCCGCCACGGCGTGTCGCGGGCTCGAGCGCTCGCGCGGGGTGCCGGGCCGGCTCGAGCGCGTCGATGCCGGGCAGTCGTTCGTGCTGGTGGTGGACTACGCGCACACGCCGGACGCCTTGGAGCGCGCGCTCGCGGCCTGTCGAGAACACGCGGGCGGCCGCGTGCTGGTGGTGTTCGGTTGCGGTGGGGACCGCGATCGCGGCAAGCGCCCGCTCATGGGCGCGGTGGCGGCACGGCTCGCCGACCGCGCCTGGGTCACCAACGACAACCCGCGCAGCGAGGATCCGGCCGCGATCGCGGCGGCCATCGTGGCGGGTGCCGCCGGGGACGCGCGGCTTGAAGTGGAGCTCGACCGCCGGCAGGCGATCGCGGCGGCCGTGCGCGAGGCGCGCGCGGGTGACATCGTACTGGTGGCGGGCAAGGGGCACGAGACGACGCAGACGGTGGGCGCGCAGGTGCTACCGTTCGACGACCGCGTGGTGGCGCGCGAGCTGCTCGCCAGCCGCAGCGGCGCGGGGGCCGCGTGAGCGCGACGCCGCTCATCACGCTGGTGCAGCTCGCGCAGTGGGCGGGCGGCGACCTCATCGTGCGCGAGGTCCCGGCCGATCCGGTGGCGCGCGAGGAGCTGCTCAAGAGCGGCGTGACGGGCGGCACGCTCGACACGCGCGCCGTGCGCCCCGGCATGCTGTTCGTGCCGCTGCCCGGCAGCCGGACCGACGGGCATGCGTTCCTCGACGAGGCGTTCGAGCGCGGGGCGGGTGCGGCGCTGTGCGCGCGCGAGGTGTACCCGCAGATCCAGCACCTGCCGCTCGGTCCGCTCGTGCTGGTCGACGACGTCACGGCGGCGTTGCAACGGCTCGCCGGCAAGCTGCGCGAGCTGTGGGGTGGCTGGGTCATCGGCGTGACCGGCAGCGCCGGCAAGACCACCACCAAGGAGCTGGTGAGCGCGGTGCTCGCCACCGCCGGCCCGGTCCTGCGCACCGAGGGCAATCTCAACAACCACTGGGGCGTGCCGCTCACGCTGCTCGGGTTGCTGCCCGAGCACCAGCGCGCGGTGATCGAGATGGGCATGAACCATCCGGGTGAGATCGCCGCACTCGCGGCGCTCGCCAAGCCCGACGCGTGCATCCTCACCAACGCCGGCTCGGCGCATCTCGAGAACATGGGCTCGCTCGACGGCATCGCGCGCGAGAAGGCCTCGCTGGCGTGGGCGCTCGCCAAGGGTGCGCCCGCGTTCGTGTGCGCGGACTCGCCGCGGCTCGTGTCCGCGGTGCAGGGCTGCCCGGCCGAGGTCATCACGTATGGGCTCGCCGCCGGCGCGGTCGTGCGCGCGGACGCGGTCGAGGACCTGGGCGATGAGGGCGCGCGCTTCACCGTGCCGGGCTTCCGCCCGGTGCACTTGAAACTCATCGGCATGCACCAGGTCGTCAACGCCATCGGCGCGCTCGCCGTGGCCCGCCGGCTGGGGCTCGATCCCGAAGCCGCCGTGGCCGCGCTCGAGGCGCACCGGCCGCTCAAGGGCCGCATGGAGATCCGGCACGCGGCCGGCGCGACGCTGCTCGTCGATTACTACAACGCCAATCCCGACTCCATGCGCGCCGCGCTCGCCACCCTGGCGGGCTGGCCGCGCGCGACGCGCCGCATCGCCGTGCTCGGCGACATGCGCGAGCTCGGCGGCACGGCCGCGGATCTGCATCGCGAGGTCGGTGCCGCGGTGCGCGCGGCCGAGCTGTGGGTGGTGGGCGTGCACGCGGACGACTATGCCGCGGGTGCCGCGCCCGGCATCGAGGTGAGGAAGTTCCCCGACAAGCCCGCGCTCGCGGCCGCCCTGTGCGGCGAGCTCGCGCCGGGCATCGTCGTGTTGCTCAAGGCGTCGCGCGGTGCGGCGCTCGAGGACGTGGTGGCGGGGCTGCCCGTCCAGGCTCCGGCGTAGCATACAGGAGGCGGCAACGTGTTCTACGAGTGGCTCTATCCGCTGCACACGGTGCACGGACTGTCGTTCCTGAACCTGTTCAAGTACATCACGGTGCGCTCCGCGCTCGCCGCGTTCCTCGCGCTGCTCATGAGTTTCCTGCTCGGACCGCCCATGATCGAATGGCTGCGCCGCGTGAAGCTGGGGCAGAAGGTGCGCGAGGAGGGGCCGCAGACGCACTACGTGAAGGCCGGCACGCCCACCATGGGTGGGCTGCTCATGCTGGCGGCGATCGGCATCCCGGTGCTGCTGTGCGGCAACTTCCACAACAAACAGGTGTGGCTCGCGCTGCTCACCACGCTGTGGCTCGGTGGGATCGGTTTCCTGGACGACTGGCTGCGCGTGGTGAAGAAGTTCCCCAAGGGCCTGCTCGGCCGCTACAAGCTGGTGGGCCAGTTCGCCATCGGCGCGATCGTCGGCATCTGCGTGCTGGTGTGGCCCGAGCCCGGTGCCGCGCCCACCATGACGCACGTGCCGTTCATGAAGAGCTACTACTTCGACCTGGGCTGGCTATTCATCCCGTTCGTCATCCTCGTCATCACCGGAGCGTCGAACGCCGTCAACCTCACCGACGGCCTGGACGGCCTGGCCTCGGGCCTGGTCGCCATCGCCGCCATCGCGTTCGCCGGCATGTGCTACCTGACCGGACACCTCAAGTTCAGCCAGTACCTGAACACCGGCTACCTGCCGTTCGCGGGCGAGCTCACCGTGTTCTGTGCGGCCGTGCTCGGTGCCGCACTGGGCTTCCTCTGGTACAACTGCCATCCCGCCGACGTGTTCATGGGCGACACCGGTTCGCTGGCCCTGGGCGGCGCGCTGGGCGTGGTCGCCGTGCTCATCAAGCGCGAGTTCTGGCTCGTCCTGGTGGGCGGCGTGTTCGTGGCCGAGGCACTGTCGGTCATGCTGCAGGTGACGTCGTTCAAGCTGACCGGGAAACGCATCCTGCGCATGTCACCCCTGCATCATCACTTCGAGCTCATCGGCTGGCCCGAGTCCCGGGTCGTGCTGCGCTTCTACCTGGCGGGCGCGCTGCTGGCGCTGCTGTCACTGTCGACGTTCAAGCTCCAGTGAGCCTCGATCATCGCCATCCGCTGCCGGGCGGCCGGGCCCTCGTCGCGGGGGCCGCGCGCAGCGGCATCGCCGCGGCTCGGCTGCTGCGCCGGCACGGCCTCGCGGTGACGTTGTG
>JBEBGT010000600.1:0-2475 GCA_040081365.1 Candidatus Eiseniibacteriota bacterium
GCTCCAGCGCCACCGTGCATCGCGTCTCGAGCGACGACCTGCGCGACCTGCCGCTGGCGAGCCTGGCGCAGGCCATCGCGCTGCAGCCCGGCGTGATCGCCGTGGGCGAGGACATCCACGTGCGCGGCGGCCGCGCCGGCGAGACGCAGTGGACGCTCGCGGGGCTCACGCTCAACGAGCCGCTGCGCGACCGCGCGCCCGAGGTGCCGCTCATGGCGGTGCAGTCGGCCGAACTGTTGGCCGGCGGGCTCGATGCCGAGTATGCGGGCGCGCTGGCCGGCGTGATCGCGCTGCAGACGCGCGATCCGCTGCCGCGACCGGCCGGCGCACTGCGCTGGCTCTCGGACGGCCGCCGCAGTGGCTCGTACGACTGGCTCGGAGCGCGCGGCTCGCTGCCGCTGCACACCGGCGGGCTGGGCATGGTGGGTGCGCTCGAAGCCCGGCTCGACGACCAGCAGATGCCCGCCCGGCGCTCACGCGGTCGCACCGAACTGCTGGGGCAGCGCTTCGGCTGGCGCAACGACAACCACCTGGGCGCATGGGCGAAGCTCGCCCCCATCGCGCATCCACGGGCCGTGTCGCTCGAAGTGCTCGCGTCGCGCACCGTGCAGCAGCCGTGGGATCCCATGTTCGCCTACGACGACAGCGTGCGGTTCCGGTTCCGGAACACACTGTGCTTGACCTGTCCGCCGTTCCTCGACAGCACGGTGACGTACTACCGCGGCAACGACCACCAGTTGATGAGCGAGTCGCGCCGGCTGGTGGCCACGCTGCAGGCCTCGCGTCTCGGCACGCGCGTGCAATGGCACGTGGCCACGAGCTGGCAGCACACGTCCGAGCTCACGTCACCCGGACTCACGCGCAACGTCGATGACCTCTACCGCGACAGCAAGATCGAGTTCGGGCTCTCGAACGACCCCACGCTCGATCCGCTGTTGGCCATCCGCGGTACGCCCACGTACTTCCGGCGTGCGAGCGCGGATCGCTGGCAGGCGGGCGTGAGCGGCGTGCTGCAGCAGTCGAGCAAGAGCCGGTTCGAGGCCGGCGCCGGCGTGCTGTACGACATCGCTGAGAGCTTCGAGCTCGACAGCGCACTGCCCACCGTGGCGAACATCGACACCGTGCGGCGATATCACACGCGCGCACCCGGCGCGTGGGGGTACCTGCAGCATCGCGGCGAGCGCGAGGGCCTTGTGTGGAACGCCGGGCTGCGCGTGCAGATGTTCTCGGCCGGCGATGCGAGGGCGGCGCGCGGCAACTCGCTGAGCACCGGGCAGCCGCAGCCGGACGAGCAGGCCCCCGGCGCGATCTGGACGCTGTCGCCGCGCATCGGCATCGCGTTGCCGCTCACCGAGCGCGACGCGTTCTCGGCCAGCTATGCGCGCATCCACCAGAGCCCGGCGCGCGACCTGCTCGCCGACGACCGCGCGGAGGCGTACAACCGGCGACCGCTCGGCTCGCCCACGTTGGAACCGGGCGAACTCGTGACCTACCAGATGGGGTTGCAGCACCGCTTCAACCCGCGCTGGGCCGCGCAGGCTTCGTTGTTCCATCGCGACCTTTATGGCCAGGTCGGCGTGGCGAACGAGCAGTACTTCCCCCGCTTCTACCGGCCGCGTTACGCCAACTCGGAGTACGGCCACGCCACCGGGTTCGAACTGGCGCTGCTCACGAACCGCGTGCCCGACGACGGGCGTGCGCCCGGCCCGCGCTCGTGGCGGGAGTGGCTCTTGTCGGGCGAGTTCGCGCTGCGCTACACGCAGACCGATGCATTGGGTTCGCTCTCAGGCACCGACGGCTGGAGCTATGGCGCGCCCAGCGGCTTCCGCGCCATCGCCACCGCCGAGCACCCGCTCGACTGGGACCGCGGCCCGGCGTTCGAGTTCGACGCCGTGTGGAGCAAGCCACACGCGTACACGCTGGCGATCGTGACGCAGGCGACCGGCGGCGCGCGTTGGACGCCGACCATCGACACGCTCACGGCATCGGGCGGGCCGCCGGGCTCGTTCCCGAACCTGAAGGCGGTGAACTCCCGGCGGCTGCCGCAGCTCGTGCGCACCGACGTGTCGCTGCGGCTGGAGCCGCCCGTATTGCACGGAGTGCGCGTGTTGATCGATGTGCGCAACCTGCTCGGCGCGCACACCGCCACCGCCGTGAGCGTGCCCGGCTACCCGCACCCGACGATCAACACCGAGCGCGACGACAACGCCGGCTACCGCACGCTCACCGGCTTCGACGGCGCGGCCTACTGGGACCCGCGCCTGAACGCGGGCCGCGGCGGCTGGGTACCGATCGACGACCCGCGCCTGCGCATGCCGGCGCGCAGCGTGCGCCTGGGGCTCGAGATCGGGCTGTAGCGCGGGCGCTTCGGGGCTTGGCTTGACCACCCCCGAGCGCGGTCCCTAGAGTCGTCCTCTTCCGTACACTCACAGCGACTCCCCGGAGGCTTCTGTGCCCGTTCGCGGCATCGGTATC
>JBEBGT010000097.1:0-9385 GCA_040081365.1 Candidatus Eiseniibacteriota bacterium
GCGGGTGATGCAGGATGGGCGTGGCCAGCACGCCACCGCGCGCGCCCGTGCTGGTGACGGTGAACGTGCCGCCCTGCAACTCTTCGAGCTTCAGCTTGTGGTCGCGCGCCGCGGCCGCCAGCCGGTCGATCTCGCGCGCGAGCGTGAACAGCCCCATGCGGTCGGCATCGTGCAGGATGGGCACCGTGAGGCCGTCGTCCGTGTTGGTGGCGAGCCCCAGGTGGAAGCGCTTCTTCAGCACGATCTCGTGCGCGGTGTCGTCGAGCGAGCTGTTCAAGAGCGGGAACTCGCGCAGCGTCAGCGGCAGTGCTCGGAACACGTACGCCAGATACGTGAGCTTCACGCCGGCGGCCTGCGCGCGCGCCGACATGTGCGCGCGATGCTCGACCATGGCGGTGAAGTCGCACTCGGCCACGAACGTGAACTGCGCGGCCGTGGAGAGCGAGTGGCGCATGTGCTCGGCGATCTTGCGGCGCAGGCCGCGGAGCGGCACGCGCGTGCTGTCATTGGAACCGTCGGGTGCAGTTGCTCCCGACGGAGTTCCCGCCGCGGCAGCTTTGGCCGGGGCGGTGCCGCCCGCCGCGTTGCGCACGTCGTCCGCGGTGATGCGCCCCGCGGGCCCGGTGCCCGTGACCTGTTCCAGCGCCACGCCCAGTTCCTTGGCCAGCGCACGCACGGCCGGCGTGGCCTCGACGCGCGCGGGCGCCGCGCTGGGGGCGGCTGCCGCTGCAGGCGCACTGGCCGCGGCGGCCGGCGCATGCGCGGGGGCGGCCGCGGGTGCTGCTGCCGCCGCTTCGCCTTCGACCGCGATGCTCACGATCACCGTGCCCACCGGCACCATGGCGCCCTCTTCGGCGTGCAGTGCCGCGATGCGGCCGGTGCGCGGCGACGGGATCTCGACGCTGGCCTTGTCGGTCATGACCTCGACCAACGGCTGGTCCTCCTTCACGGCATCGCCCGCCTTCACCAGCCAGCGCACGATCTCGCCCTCGGCCACACCCTCGCCGATGTCCGGCAGCTTCACGTCGTAGCTCATGCTTTACTCCACGAAGACGAAGCGGCCGATCATGTGCTCGGCGCGGTGGGTGCGCGCGCCGCGCTCATCGAGCGCGGCGTATTCCTGGGCGAAGTCCTGCTTGAACGCCTCGTACGAGGCCTCGGAGTTCCAACGGTCCGCGATGATGTAGCGCAACGGATCGTGCGTGTCGCGCATGAGCGTGGTGCTCACGAACCCCGGACTCTGCTTGAACAGCTCGACCCACGGGCCGTCGGGGCGGTAGAGCAGTTCGAACTCTTCCACGCGGTCGGGGCGGATCATGTACTCCCAGGCGATCAGCATCATGTCAGTAACTCATCACATGCTCGAGCGCGGCGAACACGCGCTTGGCATCAGGGAGGTAGGTGTGTTCGAGCGTGTACGGGAACGGCGTGTCGTAGCCGGTCACGCGCAGCACGGGGGCGAGGAGTGACGTGAGCGCCTGCTCGGCGAGCAACGCCGAGAGTTCCGCACCGTAGCCGCACGTGCGCGGCGCTTCGTGCACGATCACCGCGCGGCCCGTGCGGCGCACGCTCTCGAGCACGGCCTCGGTGTCGAGCGGCAGCAGCGTGCGCAGGTCCAGCACTTCGATGTTCCAGCCGCGCTCGGCCGCCAGCGTGGCGGCGTCCATGGCCACCGGCACCATGGCGCCATAGCACAGCACGGTCACGTGCTCGCCCGGCCGCGCGATGCGCGCCTTGCCGATGGGCACGGTGAACGCCCCCTCGGCCACGTCTTCCTTGATGGTGCGGTAGAGCCGCTTGGGTTCGAGGAAGATCACCGGGTCCTGCCCCTGGATCGCCGACAGCAACAGCCCCTTGGCGTCGGCGGGCGTGGACGGGATCACTACTTGGAGCCCGGTCGTGTGGCAGAAGTACGCCTCGGGGCTCTGCGAGTGGTAGAGCCCGCCGCGGATGCCACCGCCGTAGGGCGCGCGCACCACCACCGGGCAGCTGTACTGCCCAGCCGAGCGCCAGCGGAACTTGGCCAGCTCCGACACGATCTGGTCGAAGGCGGGGAAGATGAAGTCGACGAACTGGATCTCGGCCACGGGCTTCAATCCATAGAGCGCCATGCCGATCGCGCCGCCGATGATGCCGTTCTCGGCGAGCGGCGTGTCCAGCACGCGTTCGGCTCCGAACTCGGCCTGCAACCCTTCGGTGACGCGGAACACGCCGCCATTGCGGCCCACGTCTTCACCCAGCACCACCACGCGCGGATCGTCGCGCAACGACACGCGTAGCGCGTCGGTGATGGCCTGGACCATGGTCATCTGCGGCATCGGGGCACTCCATTGAAAAGGATCGGCAGCGGACGAGCGAGCCTAGCCGAGCCGGTGAGTCAGCCGCAAACCCCACGCCGGTCGTGATTTCCGTGGGCCCGTGGCTGTGCCGGGCGCAGGTGCGCACGGCCTGCCCGGGCGCCGAGTGCCGGGTGCCTGCGGTGTGTGTGGCCCCGCCCGGAGCCGCCGCACGGGCGAGTTCACGGGGCCGCATGCATGCGGGAACGCGCTTGGGGCGGGGTGCGCGCCGCGGGGCTCCAGCCCGGATGGCCTCCGGTCGATATTAGTCTGGACAAACGCGCGCGTTAGTCGTAACTAATACGCACCCCACTTCGCTCCGGAGTCCGATTGAAGCCTGCACGTATCCCTGCGAGTCGTTCGCGCGAGAACTACCTGAAGGCCCTGCTCCAGCTGCGCACCGGACAACCTGTCGCGGTGTCGGTGCTGGCGCGGCACCTGCGTGTCTCGGCGCCCAGTGTCACCAACATGCTGGCGCGCCTTGCGGAAGAGCGGCTCGTCACACTCGGCGCGCGTGGTGCCGCCGAGTTGTCCGCGGACGGCGAGCGCGCCGCACTCCAGGTGCTGCGCCGTCACCGGTTGCTGGAGACATTCCTCGTGCGCGTGCTCGAGCTGGACTGGAGCGAGGTGCACGAGGACGCCGAGGAACTGGAGCACCATGTGAGCGAGCGCGTACTCGATGCGCTGGACCGCTTCATGGGGCATCCCACCGACGATCCGCACGGGCATCCCATTCCCGACCGCCGCGGCCGCCTGGAGCGCCGCGCGCTCGAACCGCTCGCGTCGTTGCCGGCCGGTTCGCGCGCGCAGGTGCGCGAGGTGCGCGGCGGCGACGACCGCGCACGCATGGCGCGCTGGAAGCGCAGTGGCCTGGTGCCGGGGGCGCGCGTGCGCATGCTCGAAGCCAACGCCGAAGACGGCGTGTACACGCTGGAGATCGCGGGCCGCCGCTTGGTGAGCAGCCGCGACGGACTCGAAGGCGTCCTCATCGACCGCCGAGCAAGGGAGAACTCGTGAACCGGCCGGACAAGTCTCTGTCGGAAGTGCACCAGTCGGTGCATGTGCCGCGCACCCGCAGCTGGCTGCGCCGCATGTTCGCGTTCGCCGGACCCGCGTATCTGGTGAGCGTGGGCTACATGGATCCGGGCAACTGGGCCACCGACATCGCGGGCGGCTCCAAGTTCGGCTACCAGCTGGTGTGGGTGCTGCTCATGAGCAACCTCATGGCGGTGCTGCTCCAGACGCTGGCCGCACGGTTGGGCGTGGTGACCGGGCGCGACCTGGCGCAGGCTTGCCGTGACTTCTACCCGCGCTTCATGGTGTGGCCGCTGTGGATCCTGTGCGAGATCGCCATTGTGGCCTGCGACCTCGCCGAAGTGCTGGGCGCGGCCATCGGCCTGCAGCTGTTGTTCGGGTTGCCGCTGCTGGTGGGCGTGGTCATCACCGCGCTCGACGTGCTCATGCTGCTCGCGCTGTCGCACTACGGCATCCGCCGGCTCGAGGCGTTCATCATCACGCTGGTCGCCACCATCGGCGGCTGCTTCGCCGTGCAGATGTTGATCTCAAATCCCGACTACGCGGCGATCTTCGCGGCGTTCCTGCCGCGCGACGCCAGTGGGGCGGTGTCGCTGATCGCGCGCAATGCCGAAGGGCACGTGAGCGTGCTCGGCCTGCACGGTGAATCGCTGTACATCGCCATGGGCATCCTGGGTGCCACGGTCATGCCGCACAACCTGTACCTGCACAGCGCGCTGGTGCAGAGCCGCGACATCGAGCCCACCGTGGCCGGCCGCCGCGACGCGTGCAAGTTGAACCTGGTGGACTCCGTGGTGGCGCTGAACGCCGCGCTGTTCGTGAATGGCGGCATCCTGGTGCTCGCCGCGGCCGCGTTCCACCGCTACGGCTTCACCGAAGTGGCGAGCTTGAAGGACGCGCACCGGTTGTTGTCGCCGCTCCTGGGCGGCAGCCTGGCGCCCACGCTGTTCGCCGTGGCGCTGTTGTGCGCGGGGCAGGCCAGCACGATCACCGGCACGCTGGCCGGGCAGATCGTGATGGAGGGCTTCCTGCGCGTGCGCGTGAAGCCGTGGTTGCGCCGCATGGCGAGCCGCAGCCTGGCCATCATCCCCGCGGTGGTGGTGATCATGTGGCAGGGCGAACGTGGCGTGGATCATCTGCTGGTGCTGTCGCAGGTCGCGTTGAGCCTGCAGCTGTCGTTCGCGGTGATCCCGCTCATCACGTTCACCAGCGACCGCCGGCGCATGGGCGTGTTCGCGAACTCGTGGTGGGTGCAGACGCTGGCGCTGCTCGTGGGTGGCATCATCGCGTTCCTGAACGGCAAGCTGGCGTTCGAGTCGATCTCGGGGTGGGTGGTGAGTTCGCAGGGCGCGTGGTGGGTGTGGGTGCTGGTCATCCCGATCACGCTCGCACTGGCGGGCATGCTGGTGTATCTGGTCGCAGCCCCGTTCCTGGTGCGCGGCTGGCCCGAGCTGGCCCCGGCCGGCGTTCCGGTGGATTCCGGACTGGCTCCGGCGGGTTCGCGCGGCGTGCGTTCGTCCGGGCTGGACCTGGACCCCGAACCGCTGCGCTGGCATTCGGGCAGCTATCGCCGGCTCGCCGTGGCGGTGGAGCTCACCGACGCCGACGACAACATCTTGCACTTCCTGCGCCGCGCGCATCTGGCGCCCGGGGCCGAACTGGTCTTTGTGCACGTGGCCGAGAGTGCCGCCAGCCGCTGGCTCGGCGAGCAGAGCCACGACAGCGAGAGCCGCGAGGACCTGCACGCGCTGGAGAGCCTGGCGCGCGAGTTCGCGGAGGCCGGCACGCCGGCGGCCGTGCGGCTGGGCCACGGCGATCCCGCGCGTGAGATCGCGCGCATCGTGCGCGAGGAGCGCGCCGACCTGTTGGTGACGGGCTCACACGGGCATTCCGGCCTGTCCGACGTCGTGTTCGGTGCCACGGTCTCGAGCGTGCGCCACCTGGTGGCGTGCCCCATCCTCACGGTGCCCCCGCGCCGCCGTCCCGAGTAATCGCCCATGCGCATCTGGCGACTGCCGCGCGAGGGCCGCGCGGTGACCGGGCTGTTGGCGCTGGTCGCGCTGCTCGTGGCCGCGGTGTGGTTCGCGTTGTCGCCGCCGTGGGCCGATGACCTGATCGGCGGCGACGAGGGTTACTACGGCACCATGGCGCGCAACGTGCTCGCCTCGCCGCAACAGTTGGTGTCGCCCGCGCTGTCGCCGCTGGGGCCGCCGGGTGACAAGCCGCCGCTCTACCCGTTGCTGCTGGCTCCGCTCGTGCATGTGTGGGGCGCGGTACCCGCGGCCGTGCGCGTGCCCTCGGCGGTGTGCGCCGTGGTCGTGACCGCGTCGTTGGGCGTGCTGCTGGTGCCGGTGGCCGGCGTGCAGGCCGGGTTGTTCGCCACGCTGCTGTTCGCCACGCTGCCGTGGTTCGCCGATGCAGCGCGCGGAGCGGCGGCCGAGGCCCCGCTCACCGCGCTCACGCTGCTGGCGCTGGTGTTGTTGGCCGGTGCGCCGCGTTCGCGCGGCCGTGCGCTGGTGGCGGGCGCGCTGCTGGGCTTGGCGTTCCTGTGCAAGCTGTGGCTCGTGGCACCGGCGGCACTGGCCGCGGTCGCACTGGTGGCCGCGCGCGACCGGCGCGGCGTGCTGAACCTGGTGCTGCTCACCGGCAGTGCGCTTATCGTGGCGAGCCTGCACCTCGCGGTGGTAGCCGTCGTGCAGCCCGCCGACTTCGAGCACTGGCGCTACATCTACTTGGGCCGCTCGCTGGTGGAACGCGTGCAGGGCGAAGGCTACGCCGATTACTGGTTGCGTCCGCCGGGTACTTACTGGGCGATCATGACGCGCGCGCTGGGGCTGGTGCTGCCGTGGGTGGCCAACGGCGTGCGTGCCGCGTGGCGCCGGCGCGGTGAGCCCGTGCCGCGCGCGCTGCTGGTGTGGGCGGCGGGGCTCTTGCTGCTGTCGGTGTTCCAGGTGAAGACGGGCAACTACGTGTTCGTGGTCATGCCGGCGTGGGCCGCGCTCGCGGCCCTGGGGCTGGCCGAGGCGGCCGCGGGGCGCATGCCGGGACTGCGCTGGCTTGCCGCGGGGGCGCTGCTCAGCTCGCCGCTCGGTGCGGTGATCGGCGCCGACGGGCTGCCGTGGCCGGTGTGGGCCGTGGTGTGGGGGAGTGCCGCGCTGGTGTCGGTGGGCGCGCGACTGTTCGCCGGCTCGGCCCGCCGGCTGGCCATGGCGTGCGCGCTGTTGGCGCT
Organism: Candidatus Eiseniibacteriota bacterium; assembly: GCA_040081365.1. GTDB lineage: Bacteria > Eisenbacteria > RBG-16-71-46 > RBG-16-71-46 > RBG-16-71-46 > JAIOPA01. The sequence continues at coordinate 6,601 of JBEBGT010000097.1, forward strand.
GGCGCTGGGCACCGGCCGCAGCGCGCAGCGCTTGAGCGCGCGGTTCCACACGCCCGGCTACCAGGATGTGGCCGCCCTCGTGGCGCCGCGCCTGGCCACAGTGCACCCCGCCATACCTTGTATGGTCGCACCCGAGGCACCGGTATTCGACTTCCACCTGTTCCGCACCGCGCTCTACTGGGCCACGCCCGGCCGGCCATGGAACGCCGTGCGGTTGGAACAGGTGCAGCGCGACACGCTGCTGCGCGTGTTCGTGGTCGACACCTCGCGCACGTTCCATGGCGGCTGGCCCGATGACGCCACGCTCGCCTGGCTCGAGCGCGACCTGCGCGAGATCACCTCGGAGCTGCCATCAAGGCCCTACGCGCGGCCCTTGCGTGTGTTCGTGCGTGAGCCGGTCCGGCCCGCCGCGGCGATTCCCGTGCCGGCCGCGCCGGACAGCAGTAGTCCCGCTGGCACTCCTTGAACGCGAGGGTCTAGACTGGCGCCCCGGTCCGCTACGGTGGACCACGGCGCCTGTTCGCCCCGAGCCCCGGTGCGCGCACGAGCCGACGAACAGCGCGGCGGCCTTGGCTGCGCGCTGTTTGGGGCCCTTCTCATTCGCGCCGGCCGCGCCGGCACGGCACATCACGTGAGCGAACCGATCTTTCACGGCCGTCTGCACGCCACGGTCTCCGAAGTCGTCGACAACAGCGAACTGCTGCCGCACTACGAGCTGGCGGCCATTGCCGTGCTGGAAGGTCAGGAGCGTCCGGGCGAAGAACCCGCGGTGCGCCGCCGGCTGCGCGCCGAGGGCATACGCCCGCGCGAGAACCGCGGTGCGTTGCTGGTGGAGCCCGGCGAGATGGAGCGCTTCTCGAGCGCCGGCATGCTGGGCGGTGGCGACGAGGTGTTCTTCGCCACCGAATGGAACGACGAGTTCGAGCCGTTCCCCGGCCGCATCTCGGGTGACCACGCCGACTTCCGTGAAGCGTTGCCGCTGGGGCTGGCCGACTGGATGCTCGAAGTGCACTGCGTGCTGGTGGTGGGCGACGGCGGCGGGCTCAACTACGCCACCACGTCGGAGGACCTGCACCTGCGGTTGTCGAAGCGTTTTCCGCCCGCGCGCCGGTGAGCGAGACGCCCGAGGCCGTGTCGCGGCTGCTGCCCATGGAACTGCAGGGCCCAGCGGGTCGTATCGAGGCGCTGCTGCAGGAGCGCGAGCACGAAGAGCCGCCCTTTGTGGCCGTGGTGTGCCATCCGCATCCTCTTTATGGCGGCACCATGCACAACAAGGTGGCGCATCGGCTGGCGTCGACGCTGTTCGCACGCGGCGGCGCGGTGATGCGCTTCAACTTCCGTGGCGTGGGCAAGAGCGAGGGCGTGCACGACCGCGGCCGCGGCGAGCTGCAGGACGCGCTGGTGGTGCTGGACACCCTGCGCCGCCGTCACCCCGCCGCGAAGGTGTGGGTCGCCGGGTTCTCGTTCGGCTCGTGGGTGGCATCGCGCCTGGCGGCGTCGGAAGCTGCCGTGGAGCAGCTGATCATGGTGGCCCCGCCCGTGCACACGCAGACGTTCGACGAGATGCGCGGCTCACCCGTGCCCAAGTTGGTGCTGCAGGGCACGGCCGACGAGGTGTGCAAGCCGGAGAACATCGCGCGCGTGTTCCCCACGTGGGCCGACCCCAAGCGCATGGTGGAGATCGAGGGCGCGGGGCACTTCTTCGACCGGCAACTGGCGGAGCTCGGCGCGGCGATCGAGCGCGGGCTGGGCGCATGATGCGGTGGGTGGGCCTGCGCCAGCGCGTGTTCACGTTCGTCATCTGCTGCACGCTCATTGCCGTCGGCCACACCACAGCCGAGGGCCGCTCGCGGCCACGTGGGGTGCAGAGTGAAGCAGACTGTTCGGGGCCGAACGGTGACTTCATCACGCGCTACGCTGGATCCGCGGACGGCCGCGCGCGGCTTGAGCAGCTCTGGCCTGATGGGCGTCGCTTGCTGCTCGGGGTCGATTCCGCCGGTGCATGGGCCTGGAACGATTGGCTCGGGCGCGCCGTCGCGGCCGACACAGGGGAGTTGGGTTACCTCCGCGGACACGGATTCCACGCCCTCGCCCTGTGGCCCGACGCGCACCTCGGCCCGCGCGTTCGCCGTGACCGGATCTGGTTCCGTCAGCGCTGGCGGTTACGAGACGAGTACCGGACGCCGGCAGGACAGCCGCTCTGGCTCGAGCGTGATGAGCGTAGTGGGGTGTTGGTGCAGGTGCGCTGGCCGAACCCGAGTCCCTCTGGGGCGCGAGAGATCATCACCCGATTCGCGCCCGGCCTCCCACGCGGACCAGACCGCATGTTCACGGGTGCGATCATGGTGCACGGGGACCGGCGCTGGAACTACTCGTTCAGCTCGGTGAAGTTCGACCTGCCGGACACCGGGCTCCTTCGACGCCCAGAGCCACTCTCGGACCGGCTCCAGTTACTCGTACTCCACGAGTCCGCGTTGCGTGCGCACCGCCGCGGCGATGTTGAAGAACTGCTCGCGCCCGAAGTCGACACCCAACTGGTGGTGACCCGCGGCCGGATCACGCGGCCCGACCGCGCGGCGCGCCGCGAGCGGTTCGGGAGTTATTTCGCGTCGACGAAGTTCCGCCACTACGCCGATGCCGACTCCCCGGTCGTGCGCGTCTCGGACGATGGCACGCTGGGATGGGTCGTGGCGCGCGTGCACGCAGAGGGCACCCAGCAGGGAGCCGACGGCAAGCCGGTGCCGCTCGACGTCACGTGGGGCTGGATCGAGCTCTACGAGAAACG
>JBEBGT010000098.1:0-9364 GCA_040081365.1 Candidatus Eiseniibacteriota bacterium
GCCGAGTTCCGTCTGGAAGCCGATCGTCCGTGCCGTGCTCCTGTCGCTCACCCTGTGCGCCGCTCCCGCGCATGCCGCGACCGTCGGACGCGAGCAGACGCTGCAGGTGCGCGCCGGCGACGTCACGCTCGCCGCCACGCTCACACGACCCGCGCGGGGTGAACGTGCGCCGCTCGTCATCCTCATGCCGGGTTCCGAGCGCATGTCGCGCTCGTTCTATGGCAAGGTCGCCGCGCGCTTCGTCTCGGCGGGCCTGGCGGCGGTGGTGTGGGACCGGCGTGGCGAGGGCGAGTCGGGCGGCAGCTGGGACAGCACGCAATCGATCACGCGCATCGCCGACGATGCACTGCTCGTGCTGCAGGCGGCCAAGCGCGTGCCGGGCGTGGACAGCGCCGCGGTGGTGGTGTGGGGGGTGAGCCAGGGCGGCTGGTCCGGCACGCGCCTGGCCGCCACCGCGCCGAACGTGGTGGCCGCGGTGCTGTTCTCGGATCCGGCGCTGCCCACGTACGAGGAGAACATCAACGAGCGCTGGTGGCAGTTGCAGCTCGAGCAGGGTTTCTCGCGGCAGGAGGCTGACGAGATCACCGACGTGCGGCGTGAACTGTGGCGCTACTATCGCACGGGCGTGAAGCCGGAGGGCTTCTCGGCGCTGTGGAGCGCGACCCAGACCAAGCCCTGGTTCGAGCGCATGAAGTGGCATCGCTACGAGCCGACGCCGGACTCCATGTCGGCTGAGCGGCTGGCGGACTTCCGCCGCTTCTACGACCCCACGGCCGACATGCGCGGCACCGTCGCTCCGGTGCTGCGACTCTACGGCCGCGAGGACCGGCACATCCGCTCGGACCGGAGCCTCGCAGCGGCGCGCGCCGCTTACACCGGCATGGCGCGTGACACGGCGTTCCGCATGTACGACGACCGTGGGCACGGCCTGCAGTCCACCCTCGGCGCGCCGGAGTGCCCGAGTTGCTCGCACCACGGGGACCGGTTCGCGCACGGGCTCGAGCTGGACGACGCGGTGTGGCGCGATGTCGTGGCGTGGCTCGAGCCGCGACTGAAGCAAGGGCGGGCAGCGCGCTGAGCGAGCCCGCCCGGAGTGCTACTTCGCCACGACCACCATGCGTGCCTTGGAGGCTTGCTTGGCCTGCGCCACGCGCACCCAGTACACGCCGGGCGTGAGGTTGGCGCCGGCGCCGGCGTCGATCGTCATGGTGGAGGCGCGCGCCACTTCGAAGTTGCGCTCGTTCACGAGCCGGCCCGAGGCGTCGTACACCTGCACGCGGGCGCGTTCGGTGCTCGGCAGGTCGCATTGCACCTGGAGTGCTGCACACGCCGGGTTCGCGAGCGCGTGGATCCCGAGTGCGGCGGGCGCGGCCGTGCTGCCGGCGGCCGGTGGTGCACCTTCGCCGCCGCAGATGCCCTTCTGCGCGCTGAGTGCGGCGTTCACCGCGCTCAGGTCATCGAGCCAGCCGCGGATGTACCAACGCTCCGGATCGGCCGTCTGGCCGGGCGCGAGCTGTGCGGCATCGCCGCGCACCATCTGGAACACGTGCGTCTCGCCCGGCGCGCTGATCTCGAAACGCTGACCACCGCGTTGGTACACGCTCAGCTCGAAGCGCCGCACGGTGACCAACCGATAGTGCTGCGTGGAGTCCGGATGCTCGGGGTCGGGTTGCTCGCTCACGCCATCGATGCGGGCCTCCACGCGCTCCGCCGCCGGCATCACGATGTCCTCGCCACGCTTCACGCCCTGGAGCAGCCCGCGCACGGCCGACAACTCATCCGCACGGTTGTGGCCGTCGAAGAGCGAGCGCACATCACCCTCTTCGATCGAGTGGAACACGTAGTCGGCGCTGAGCAGCGCAGCGATCTGTTCGGGCGAACGCTCGCGATAGCCCTGCGCCAGCGCGTCGAGCGTACGCGAGGGTCCGGTGAGCGGCTGGTTCGCGGGCGGGTTGTTGGTGGTTACCGCGAATGCGGGGGCAGCGCACAGCCACAGGCATGCGACGGTTCGGAACAGGGATGGGGCGCGCATGGCCACCTCCGGGCGGAGCACCGCGTGCGGGCGCGGCGGATGAAGAACACGGTCGACGGGTCTGCGGAAACACGGAGCGTCGGGGGGGCCGCGTGGCACAGGATAGCACTTGTCCCGGTGTCCGCAGCGCGAGGGGCGCACGAGCGTGGGCAGCCCGTGTCGGCGCGGCTCACCCTTCTGGGGGCTGCGTTCGTCGCAACCCCACCTCGTCCATGTCGCCGAGCTTGTCTGACAGTCCGCGCGAGGCGAGAGTCGAGGGATGGCGACCAGTCTGCTGATCCCGACCTCGGCGGGGGAGTGCTTCGGGCGCGTCCTGCGGCAGCGCGCGCTGGCGGGTGTACGCTTGCGGGAGTCGCAATATGGCCCCGGCGTGCGCATGCCGTCGCACCGGCATCCGCATCCGTATGTGTGTCTCGTCCTGCGCGGGCAGTTGCGCGAGAACGTGGCGGGGCTCGACGCCGGCTTCGGACCCGGCACCGCCCACTTCCATCCGGCCGACCAGGCCCACATGAGCGAGACCGGGCCCGAGGGTGCGCACTGCCTGAGCATCACGTTCGAAGGGCGCCTCGAGCAGATCCTGACCCGCTCCGGCTATGCCGTGCCGTACCGGCCACTCGGCGGCGGTGTGCTGCGCGCGGTCCACGCGTGCGCGCGGGAACTACCGCAGAGTGACGAGGTGTCGAACCTCGCGCTGGAGTCCGCATCGCTGAGTCTGGTCTCGAACCTGTTGCGGCTGCGCCACGCGTCGTGCGGCCGGATGCCCGAATGGTTGACCGGCGTCATGCGCGGCCTCGAGGCGGCCGGCCCGCCCGTGCCCCAGCTGTCCGATCTGGCCGCACGGGCAGGCGTGGGCGTGGTGGAGTTGGTGCGCGAGTTCCGCCGCCATCTCGGGTGCACGCCGGGGGCATACTTCCGCCGGCGCCGGTTGGAGTCGGTGCGACTCGGACTCGAGACCACGCAGCGGCCGATCGTCGAACTGGCACTGGAGGCGGGCTACAGCGACCAGTCGCACCTGACGCGCGCGTTCCGCGCCGCGTTCAGCCAGACGCCGGCGGCCTACCGTCGCGCGCATGGCAGCCGGGGCGCGGCCGCTGACCTCGTTCGTGCCCGCGCAGGCGTGGCGGCAGTTTCGGGCCAGAGCTCGCGTCCCGTTCAATACGGTTCACGCCGGAGTCCCGTAGGCTCGGGTCGAGAGTGATCACGCTCGCCACCTCGAGGGCTCCCACATGGCTCGCAGCATCGGACTGTTGTTGATCATCGCCGGGCTGTCGGCGGCATCGCTCTCGCGCGGTGAGCCCGCCCGAAACGCCGCACCGCCTCCGGGAGTGTTCCAGCTCGAGACCGGCGAGTACCTGCTGCTGTGGCGCAATGGGGAAGGACAACCCATGGTGGGCCTGCCCGGTGGCCGCGTGCGCGCGCTGTTCGCGGACGACGACGGGGCGCACTACGGGCCCTCGCTGGGCGTCGAGGAACCGGCCGCGGGCTGGATCCGCCTCTCGGGGACTGGAGGGTCTTCGGACGGGTCCATCATCTGGCAGGACGGTGCCGCACCGGTTCGCGGCGCGACACGCGTTGCCCTGCGCGAACGGGATGTGACAATCACCGCTCGTGGCATCCAGGTTTCGGGAACGGTCATTCTTCCGCCGGGCCCGGGACCATTCCCGGCGGTCGTCTTCACTCACGGTTCGGGGCCCGAGACCCGCGACGCCAGCAGGCCACTCGCTTACGCCCTCGCTTCCCATGGCATCGGAGCCCTGGTCTATGACAAGGCCGGAAGCGGGCTCACGCAGGGCGGCGATCCGCGCGATGCCTTCGACACCCTGGCCGCCGACGCGCTCGCCGGCGTCGCTCTCATGCGGGCGCGGCCCGAGGTCGATCCTGGCCGCGTGGGCCTGTTCGGGCCCAGTCAGGGTGGCTGGGTCAGCGTGCTGGCGGCTTCGCGTTCACGTGAGGTGGCGTACCTGCTGCTGCAGTCCGCCGATGCGACCACGCCACTCGAGCAGGAGCTCTACCGCGGCGAGGGTCTTCTGCGCACCACGGGAAAGCTCGACGACGCCGACGTGGCGAAGGCAACCGCCTTCCGCCGGAGGAAGTTCGAGTTCGTGATCGAGGGCGGCGACCCGGACGAGCTCGCCAAGGCGATCGACGCCAGCCGTGCGGCCAAGTGGTTCCGTTTCGTGGGCGGAGCGCTGCCCGACACCGTGTTCTGGCGGCACAACGGTGGCTTCGATCCGCGGCCCTGTCTCGAGGCGATCCGCTGCCCGGTGTTGGCCGTCTTCGGCGAACGCGACGTGAGCAAGGACGTTCCGCTCAACGCGGCAGGAATGCGCGCGGCGTTCGCGAAGTCGAACCATCCGGATGCGACCGTGATGATCTTCCCGCGCGCGAACCACGGGATGTTCGAGACGCTGACGGGGGAGCCGCTCGAGCGTGAGCTGCCGCGGCTCGACCGCATCGCGCCCGGCTACCCCGATACACTGGCGAACTGGGTGCTGCGGCGGCCGAGGTAGGCCGCTACGTCGCGAGCCGGAGCGCCGCTTGCACGCCAGCATGGAGGATGGCATCGGACTCGGCGCGGTCCGGGGTCGCGCGGGCGAGCTGGAGCGTCCCAGCGAGGAGCCCCAAGAAGGCTGCGGCGTCTGCGCGGCTCACCTGTTTGCCCTGTCGTGATGACAACCAGGTCGCGAGCGCAGCAAGCGTCGGTGCGTTGTGCACCGAAAAGGTGTGCCGCGTTGCTCGGGGGTGCCGAGCCACCTCGGGCGCCAGGGCCGCGATCGGGCAACCCGTTCCCGGGGCGTCGCGGTGCTCCGGGCTCAGATAGGCTCGAATCAACGTCTCAGGGTCCGCTCCGAGGAGCGCCTGCCCGAGTTCCTCGTGCCGGGCGTCCAGCGACCGGCAAAGACTCTCTCGAAGCAGCGCCTCCTTCGACTTGAAGTGCGTGTAGAAGGTGCCAACCGTCAGGCCGGCTGCGGCCATGATCTTCGAGAGGCCGACGGCGGCGATGCCGTGTTCACGGAAGAGGCGCGATGCGGCCTCCAAGATCCGTTCGCGTGTCGCCGCGTTGTGTTCCGGCGCGTATCGCATGGCTGCCTCGTATCCCTCGCGGTCCTACTTCACCGTGATCACGACCTTGCCTTTCGCTCGCCCGCTTTCGACGTGGGCGAGCGCTTCGTTCGTCGACTGGAATGGATACACCCTGTCGACCACCGGGTGAATGTGTCCGGCGTCGATCAGCGCGGCGACCTGTCGCAGTTGGTCGCCGTTCGCCTTCATGAACAGGAACGAATAGCAGGTGTTGCGACGCTTTGCCGCCTTCCGCGCACCCCGACTCAACAGCTGTGCAACGGCCTTCACGAACCACGGCGCTCCGATGTCTTCCGCGAATGCGGGGTCGGGCGGGCCGGAGATCGAGATGAGGCGCCCCCCGGCCCGCAACACCCGCAGCGACTTGTCGAGCGCCTTCCCGTCCTGGCTGTGCAACACGAGGTCGTACTCGCTCAGCTTGGTCTCGAAGTCATCCTTGCGGTAGTCCACCACGACATCCGCGCCGAGACCGCGAACCAGGTCGATGTTCGACGCGCTGGTCGTGGTCGCGACAGTGGCGCCCAGATGCTTCGCGAGCTGGATCCCGAACGTTCCGACGCCGCCCGAGCCGGCTTGAATGAACACCTTCTGGCCCTGCTTCAGCTGCCCTCTTTCGACGAGCGCTTGCCATGCCGTGAGGCCGACCAGAGGAATGGATGCCGCTTCCTCCATGGTGAGACGCTTCGGCTTCAAAGCCACGTCCTGCTCGTGGATGGCGATGAGTTCCGCGAAAGTGCCGATGCGATGGTCCGCCGGGCGCGCGTAGACCTCGTCACCAGGCTTGAAGTTCCGCACGCGCGCGCCGACCCGGACCACGACGCCAGCCACATCGTGGCCCAGAACGATCGGCGGGCGGTACGGCAGGATCAGTTTGAACTCGCCACTTCGGATCTTGGAATCCAGGAGGTTCACACCTGCGGCGCGGACCTGGACGAGGACATCATTCTCGCGCACATCCGGGTCCGCGATCTCGCCTGCCCGTAGAGCGACCTTGCTCCCATAACGATCCAGGATGAATGCTTTCATGATGTTTCCCTTTGCAGCGGTGATCGGGGCGAGCCCGACACCGATCAGGACAGGAGCCAGGGCCGCAGGCGGTGACTGCCGACTTCCCGGTAGGCGAAGGGCACCCCGCCGACGTCGAGCCTCCGGTCGGGGGCGCCCAGGTCTCTCATGGCAGTCATTGCGGTGTTCCGTTCGACGCCGCGAGTGGTGAGTCGATCCGCAAGTCCCTTCGAACGCCCGCGTCCATCAGATCAGCAGGCATGAACGTACGAAGGAATCGCAGGCGGCCGGCGGCCTTGCCGGCCGTGTATCGGACCTTCGGGCGCACCGCGGTGGCGGCTCTCAGCACGACCTCGGCCACGACACCGGGCTCGTCGGAGGTGGCCATCACCTCCTGCACCCGCTGGCTGACCGCCGCTCGAACCTCGCGATACTCCTCGAGCATGGCGTCGGGTTGCACGAAGTGCGCGTCGAATGGGGTCTTGATGTACGCGGGCTCGATGACCGACACCCGGATGCCCCGCGTGCGCAGCTCATGGTCGAGCGCTTCCGAATAGCCTTCGACCGCGTGCTTGGTCGCGGCATAGAGGGCCGCGTAAGGCATCCCCAGAAAGCCCAGCACGGAGCCGATGTTGATGATGCGGCCGGCGCGCTGCTGTCGCATCTGGGGCACGACCGCGCGCGTCATCCGGACGATCCCGAAGAAATTCGTGTCGAAGATCGCCTGGGCTTGTTCGGTGGAGCTCTCTTCTGCTCCGGCGGGAGCGACACCGAAACCGGCGTTGTTCACGAGCACATCGATCCTGCCGGCACTCCGCACCACCTCCTGGACGGCGGCCTCGACCGATCGATCATCGGTCACGTCGAGGGTCAGCATCTCGAAAGCTCGCGGTCCCGCAGCAGCAGCTCGTCGACTGGTACCGAAGACCTTGTAGCCAGCTGCGGCAAGGCGCGTTGCGGTGGCTTCGCCGATCCCCGATGACGCGCCCGTGACGAGCGCGACTTTGCCCTTGATCATGTGTTGCTCCTCCGTGCTCCCAGCGTCCGAGGCTGCCGTGGGGCCGGCTCCAGTTTCCGGCCCTTTGTTGCAGTATGACCATACTGCAATGGATTTGGATGCGCAAGAGGTCACGGCGATTCCTGATTCGAGCTCGGTGGTGGCGCGCTGGGCGTCGGCGTTCTGGCCCGCGAGGCCATGACTCTGGGATCGAGGAAGACCCAAGATTCGTGGCCCTCAGATCAGGGGCACTTCACTTCCCGAGGAATCCCATTTCGCCGAGCCACGCCTCGAGCAGCTCCGGCCAGCGCGTGATCGGCGCGTTCGTGGGGCGCAAGCCGAACGCGTGGCCACCGTGTGCGAACAGGTGCAGTTCGACGGGCACTTTCGCCTGTTGGAGCGCGAGGTAGTAGACGAGCGAGTTGTGAACGTCGTCCACGGGGTCGTCGGTTGCCTGCAGTAGGAACATGGGCGGGGTCTCGGGTGTCACTGGCACGGTCGGGTTGAGCTCGAGCTCGTTCGTCGTGTGCTCGGTCAGGTGCCCGGGATAGAGCGCGACGCCGAAGTCGGGCCGGCAGCTGGCGGAGTCCGCCGCGTCAACGGCCGCGTACGCGCGCCGCTGCCAGTGCGTGCACACGTCCGCGACCAGGTGACCGCCCGCAGAGAAGCCGAGCACCCCGATACGGTGCGGGTCCACGCCCCAGCGCGCGGCCTGCGCGCGGACGAGGCCGACCGTGCGCTGCGCGTCCTCGAGCGCGGCCGGCACCGCGGGGTCGCGGTGGCAGCGGCAGGGCTGGTACCAGTGCGGGCCTGAGAACGGCACGCGGTAGGCGAGCAGCACCGCGGTGATCCCGCGCGACGCCAGCCACTCGCAGACCTCGGTGCCCTCGAGGTCGATCGCGAGGATGTGGTAGCCGCCCCCGGGGAACACGATCACCGCCGCGCCGGTGTTCCGCCCGCGCGCGGGGAACACCGTCATGGTGGGACGCGACACGTGCACGACGTAGTGCCACGGCTGGCCCGCGACCTGCTTTTCCGCGGTCAGCAGAGACTCGGGCACCACGACCGGGTCCGCGTCGGGAATCGCGCCGGGCCAGAGCTCCACGGCGTGCAGTCCCGCCCCTGGCTGCCAGGCTTCAGCCCGCGCGCCCGTGGCGCACAGGACCAACAGGGCGACCCGCGCGACGATCCGCGCCGTCACGTTCAGCCAAAGCGGGGCGACTTGGCGCAGCGGTGTCGCCGCTTCCCTGCGCGGGACGGAACACCGCCGCGTGGTTTTCCTGTGACGGCGGGCACCGGGGCGTGCGTCGTCAGAGAGCCAGCCGAGCCAGTGCTCCTCGCGGAGTCTTCGACCCGATGTCGCGCCGCTCAACCGGCTTGGCTGAGGGGCGCTTCCGAATCGCTCCCCGGACTCGCCCCACGTGCGTGATCTCGTGAGCGACTTCGTCAAGGGTTCTCCCACACGGCTGCCGGTCCGTCTCACCCCATGCCGCGAGGCGAATGGAACCAACGCACGGTTCGAGTGCCGGCTGCACTTCGGATCGAAGGCCCATCGTGCGGACCATCGCAACGTCGCGCACTTCACCTCGGGGAAGAGGTTCAGATGGCGGACCCGACTGGAGCATACCCAGTGACTCGCGGTCTCGAAAGCCCACCGGCGACCAAACGCAACCCGGATCGCGTTTGGTTGTACTTCTTGTCGGTCGGCGATCGCACGCGCCTGCGAAGCGCGCAACGCCCGCGGCCGCGCCTACCGCCCCGCGCCCTGCAGTCTTCGGTACTCGTGCACGAACGCCTTCGCCTCGCGCTCGTCGAACGCGCGCGACAGATCCTGGTCGTTCAGGTCGATGTGGTCGAACACGCGCTCGCCGTTCGTGCCGGTGAACACCAGCTCGCCGTCTCGGTAGTCCACGTCGCGCAGGTCGCGCAGCGAGCACTCGGCGCTGTGCTTCAACAGCACGCGCACACCGGCCAGCACCGCACCCTTGATCGCCTCGCCGAGCGGGTTGTCTTCGGCCTCGTGGGCTTCCTCGCGCAGCTTCTGCTCGACCTTGCGCATGGTGCCGTCCGAGAGTTGGAACGCCACCGACGTGGGCATGAGCAGGAGCGCCACCTTGCCGTCGCGCGACAGGATCTGGACGCGCGCCAGGCGCGATTCGCGCCGCGGCGCCCAGCGGGCCGGCGACTCGAGCGTGGGGTTGTCGAACGAGAAGTCCCCGTCGCAGTCGACCGCGTCGCGCACGCGC
>JBEBGT010000601.1:0-2460 GCA_040081365.1 Candidatus Eiseniibacteriota bacterium
GTGTAGAACGCAGCCTCACGGCCCAACCAGGCGTCGGCGCCCCACATGGCGGGTGCCACCGATCCGAATGTGCCGCGCGGCGACAGGACCGCCACCGGATGCCCGGTGTGCGTGAGGGCTGCGATGAGAGAATCCGCGGCCGCCAGCGTGTCGGCAGCCGCCAAGATCAGCACGGGCGCGCCGCGCGTGCTGTCGGGGTTGGCCGGGAACGTGAGCACCTGGAGCGGGAAGCCGTCCTTCGCGCGCACGGTCTCGCTGGCGCCGCCCAGTCCCTGCAGGAACGAGCGCTCATCGGAGAGCGCGCGGTCCACGATCACGCTCACGCTCAGCATGCGGCGGTCGTCGTTGTAGCGCAGCTGCTTCTGGAGCACGAACAGCGCGCTCTCGGCCGGGGTGTCCTGGTGCCGGGCGCGCGCGGACAACAGCACGGCGGCGCGCCAGGCGTTGGCATCGTCGCCACCGGCGCGCTGCATGTCGAAGAAGCGCCGCGTCCACAGCGGCCGCCGGTAGAGCTCGAGCGCGTGCTCGCGCAGCTCGGCCGCAGCCTCGCTCGGCGAGCTCTGGCGATGCATCACCCACGCCAGGCGCGCGCGCGCTTCCGGTGCGCGCTTGGGATCCGAGAGGCCGGCCTCGCCCGCCAGCCTCTCGGCGAGCGCGCGCGCCTCGGTGAGGTCCGCGGGCTTGCCGCGCAACACGAGTTGGTCGATGAGCGCGAAGCCCTCGAGGAAGTCGCCGCGCAGGCTCACGGCCTGGCGGTAGCGCACGAGTGCGCTGTCGGGCCGGCCGGCGCGCGTGTCCTGCACGCCCAACCAGTATGCGGATTCGCCGGCGTCGAGCTTCACCGCGGCCGTCGCGCCGGGGGCGTAGCCCTTGAGGACGATCGCGCGCAGTTCCCGGCGCACACTGGCGCCATCCTTGCCGTTCCACATGGCCAGCACCTGTGCGGGCGCGGGGATCAGGCCCGCGCGCGCGGCGAGCGGGGCGATCGTCGTGAGCGAGGCGAACAGGATGGCGAGCCCGGCGGCGCGGGCCGCCTGCTGCGAGGCGAGGACCTTCTTCATCTAGACACCCTCCACGGATCTCGGCCGGAGCACGTCCAGGAACACGCGCTCCAGCGGGGAATGCAGGTCATCACCGGCGCCCCATTCGGCGCGCGTCAGCGTACGCGCCACGCGCCCTTGGTGCAGGAGCACCACGCGGTCGCACAGCCGCTCGACCGTCTCGGTGACATGGCTCGAGAACAGGATGGCGCTGCCCGCGGCCGCGAGCGAGCGCAGACACGACTTGGCGGCGAGTGCGGAGGGAGCGTCGAAGCCCTCCAGCGCCTCGTCGCACAGGAGCACCGCCGGCCGGTGCACGACCGCGGTCATGAACGACAGCTTCTTGCGCATGCCGTGCGAGAACGCGCGCACGGGCTCGTCGAGCCGCTGCGCGAGCTCGAGCTCCGCGGCCAGGGCTTCGATGCGCTCGCGCGCCGCGCTCGGCTCGAGCGCGCGCACGGCCGCCACGAACGACAGGTACTCGCGCGCGGACAGCTCCTCGTGGAAGCCGGGTTCTTCGGCTGCATAGCCGAGTTCGCGCTTGGCGGCGATCGGCGCAGCCCACACATCGTGCCCGGCCACGCGCACCTCGCCGGAGTCCGGCGGCTGCAGGCCCGCCACGGTGCGCAACAGCGTGCTCTTGCCCGCGCCGTTCGCGCCCAACAGGCCCATGATCTCGCCCTGCGCCACCGTCAGGCTGACGCCGTCGAGCGCCACGCGTTCGGCGTAACGCCGGGCGATCGCGCGCACCTCGAGCATCACGCCACCTCCGGCGTGTGCCAGCGCCCGATGCGCCGGGTCGCGAACACGAAAGCCGCGATGAGCATGCCCCAGCCGAACAGCGGGATCGCGAGCGACGAGATCACGCCCACGAGCAACCAGCTGTAATAGAGGTTCTCGGCCACAGTGGGGGCACCGGGCAGCGACAGCCCGAGATGCAGGCCGATGAGCGTGACGAGCGCGCCGGGCAGGAGCCAGGTGAGCACGATCCCGGCCCGCGCGAGCGCGGGCAGCGGCAGCGCCACGGCGGCCTGCAACAGCAACGTGAGCACGAGCAGTGTGAACATGGGCAGCGCGCGTGCGCGCCAGGCATCACGGATCGCCAGGGGCAGCGGCCGCAGGGCCGAGGCGGGATCGCCCGCGGCGCGCCACGCGGCCCACGCGCCCAAGCCGGTGCACGCGAGCAGAAAGCCGGCGAACGCGAGCGCACGCAGTTCGAGCGGGTGGCGCTGTGGCACGAACCACACCGCCACGCTGGCGGCGAGCCCGACCAACGAGAAGACCACACGCGCGCGCGGCGACCCGGCGCGCACCGTGACCGTGCGGTCGAGGCGCGCGAGGGCGCGCCACGCGGGCTCACGCCGGAAGCCGGAGTCGCGCACGTGGACGCGCGCTGCCGACCGCAATGCGCGTGCTCGTG
>JBEBGT010000602.1:0-2456 GCA_040081365.1 Candidatus Eiseniibacteriota bacterium
GCGACGCCACCCGGTTCACGCCAGAGCGGGGTGCGCGCGATGGTGCTGCGTGCGCGCCTGGTAGGCGTCGCCCAGGTCGAACAGCGTGGCCTCGTCGAACGGCGAGCCCACGATCTGGAACCCGGCCGGCATCCCCGCCTTGCCGAAGCCGGCCGGCAGCGCCAGCCCGGGCAGGCCGCAGGCGGCCGCGAACCCGCCCACCGGGTCACCGTAGGCGAGGGTCTCGTTCAAGTCGCGGTCCACCGGCGGCGCCACGCTCATGAAGTTGGGCGTCACGATGACATCGTAGCGTTGCAGCCACTCGCGCATCGCCGTCTGCACGGCCTCGCGGATGCGCATCGCCTTGATCGTGTCCGCGCCCGTGATGGGCGTGGCGATCTCGCGCTGGTGCGGCGCCATGTCGTCGGTGAGCTGCTTCACGCGGCCATCGTTCAGGAACGGCTCGAACGCCGCCAATGCCTCGACGCCGATGAGCAGCCCCGAGACCTCGCTCGCGGGCAGTGCCGGCAGCTCGGCGGTCTCGAGCGACAGCCCCATGGCGCGCAGCTCGGCCACCGCCGCGTCGAACGCGGACTTCACCTCGGGCTCGCCCACCTTGCTCCAGTCGAGCGGCACCAGTGCGGCGCGCAGCGAACGCAGTGGCCGGCCTGTGCCGCGCTCGAGTCGCACGCGTTCGCTGGTGCACGACGGGTCGCGCGGATCGGCGCCTGCGATGACACCCAGCACCACGCGACAGTCGCCCGTGCTGCGCGCCAGCGGCCCCACCTTGTCGAACGTGTACGCGCCCACCATGCCGCCCGCGCGGGACACGAGCCCGTAAGTAGGGCGGATGCCGGTCAGGCCGCAGAACGCCGACGGGCACAGGATCGAACCCCAGGTCTCGGTCCCGAGCGCGAACGTGCACAGGCCCGCGGCCACGGCCGCGCCCGAGCCCGACGACGAACCGCCGGTCCAGCGCTCGGAGTCCCACGGATTGCGGCCGGGGCCGCTCGCCGAGGCGCTGGGGAAGCGGTAGCCGAGGCAGCCCGCGAACTCGACCATGGCCGTCTTGCCGAGCAGCACCGCGCCCGCGTCTTCGAGGCGCTGCACCACGGTGGCGTTCTCGGTGGGCACGCGATCGCGCAGGAACGTCGTGCCCCACGCGGTGGCGATGCCGCGGGTGTCGAACAGGTCCTTGGCGCCGTACGGCACGCCGTGCAGCGGTCCGCGTACATGCTTCGCCTTGAGCTCGCTGGCCGCGCGCCGCGCCTGTTCCAGCGCCAGGTCGGGTGTGACCTTCTCGAATGCGTTGAAGCGGCCGTTCAGGCGCTGGATGCGGTCCAGGAACGCGCGCGTGAGATCCACCGGCGACAACCGGCCCGTACGGAGTTCGGGCGCCAGCTCTTCGGCGGTGGCGAAGAACACCTCTTCTTTGAGCATGTCAGCGCCCCCTCTTGCTCGGGCGCTGCGGGCGGAACACCACCGGCAGGTCGCCGCCCGGGGGCAGCGGGAAGTCGCGCAGCTGCTGCAGCGTGGCGAGGGTGGACGCCTTCTGGCGCGCCAGCTCCCGGTCGAACTTGCTCGGTTCGGCTTGCGGCGGCGCGGGCTTGTCGCCCGGCTTGCTGGAGCGCTTGCGGCGTGTGTGCTCGTCGGCTCCGACCGGCGCGGCGATAAGCGCGGCGGAGCCGGCGGCCACCAGTGTCACGAACTCACGGCGGGACAGCGCTGCGTTCTTCATGAACCCACCTCCCGGTCGAGCTTGCGGCCTTCGAACGCCTCGAGTTTCGCCCGCATCTCGGGCGGGCACGGCATGCTGGTCTTGGTGGCGTAGTCGTAGAACACCTGCACCGAGCGCGCGGCCACCACGCGCCGCTGGCTCTTGGCCTCGCGGATCAGGTAATCGAACCCGAACGACTTGCCGCCCACGTACGAGCAGCGGATGCACAGCTCCAGCGTCTCGTGCATGAGCGCTTCGGAGCGGAAGTCGATCTCGACGCGCGCCAAGATGAACGGCACGACTTTGTAATTGTCGTCGTTCTTGAACGCGCGCCAGTACTCCTGGCGCGCGACCTCGATGTACGTGACATACACCGCGTTGTTGATGTGTCCCATCGCATCGGTGTCACGGAAGCGCGGGCGCAGGGGCGCGACCACGGTCCAGCGTTCTTCGTCTGGAAACAGGTTCGCCACAGCGACACTCCTCGTGCGGGGCTCCATGCGGCCACCGAGAGCCGTGAGAGCGGTTCCCGGTGGCTAGAACGCGTTCATGGGCATCAGGAACACGGGGCGCGTGCGGAACCACGGCTCCATGAGCTCGGCCGCGCCGCGCTGGTCTTCCACCAGGCCGGCCTCGGCCGCGCGCAACGGGCTCACGGCGCCCGACACCAGGATCGCCAACGATTCGGCGGTGGCGGTGAGCCGCGGCAGTTTGTCGCGGCTCGCCGCCTGGCGTGGCGTCTCGGCGCGCACCGTGAGCT
>JBEBGT010000603.1:0-2450 GCA_040081365.1 Candidatus Eiseniibacteriota bacterium
CTCCTACCCCGCCCGCGCGTGATCCAGCCCGCGCCCCGTGAGCAGGTACACGGCGAACGAGCCCAGCCAGTGCGTGCCCATCCAGTCCTCGCCCAGCGAGCCCGCGAGCCCGGCCTCGGCATGCTTCGCCGCGGCGCGCTCGAGCATGGAGTAGCACTCGTGCCCCTCGGGCAACGCCGAGACGATGCCATCGAGCATCCACGCGCGCGACAGGTTGAGCCCATCGAGATGGGCGAACTTGCCGTCGGCACGATCGACCGCGGTGAGCGGCTGGAGCCAGTGCGCGAACACGTCGTCGGTGGTGTCGGGCAGGAAGCTGTAGAGCCAGTTGGCGTAATCCCCGCGCGACATGACGCGGCGCATGAGATCGGCCTCGGCGAGCGCGGGCGACAGGAAGTCGTGCCCCGACGGCTCGTAGCCCACCGGCGCGGCGGAGTCTTTGGAGTAAAGCCGCACACAGGCGTGCGACAGCCGGCGCGCGAACGCGCCCAGGCCGGTGTCGCGCGCCCAGTCGAGCGCCAGGCCGAACGCGAACGCGCTCTGGCTGTGCTCGCCCGAACGCACCGGGTACGACAGCTTGTCGGCCCAGTCGGCGATGCGGCCCGCGGCCAGTGACTCGAGTCGCGCCAACGCATCGCGCCAATCGCGCGCGGGGCCATGATCGAGCGAACGCACCTCGGCCGCCAACTGCAGCAGCCACGCGAGGCCATAAGGGCGCTCGAAGCCGGGACGGCGCTCCAGGAACGCCAGCTCGCGTTCGAGGTTCGCGGCGGTGAGCGTCACGCCCACGGCCGCGAGCGCAGGAGCGGCCCACGGTGCGTCGGGATGCAGGCGCGCGGCACGCACCAGTGCCCAGTGACCGTGCACGGCGGAGTGCCAGTCGTAGCTGCCATGGAAAGCGGGGTGCTGCTCACGCGGCAGCTTCAGGTCCTCGGGACCGGTCAGATGCGTGATCACGACCGACGGGAACTCACGGTGGATCGCAACGCGGGCCATCTCGACGAACGGGCTCAACTCGACTGACGTGGCGCGCAATGGACTCCTCCGGGTGGACGGGCAGTGTAGTGCAGCGCGGGACTTGGGTTCTGAAGGCCATGGGCGTGCGTTGCATGAACGTGCGTTTGCAACGTGTTACGCCGCCCACCTCGCGTGACGCCACAACCTGCGCTTCGCGTGGCGTTGGCCCCGCCACCCGATTCAAGCGAGGCTCGTGTTCGGCCGATACCTGACTCGCATGCCCGCGACTCTCGTGAGTCGCGGGCCAACCGTTTGCCCGAGGGTCCCCTTGAGCGCCACCGATCTCGTGCGCATGAACACCGCGCCTGCCGGCTTCGATCTTGCCCGCGATATGTCACCCGACTTCGCGCGCTTCTACCTGGCGCTGCACGCGGCGTTCACGCCGCGCCAGCAAGCGCTGGCGCGCGCGCGCATCGAACGTCTGGCGGCCGCGCACCGCGACGGCGTGCTGCCCAACCATCTGCCGCCTTCGGACGCCACCACGAGCGACTGGCGCATCACGGTGCCGGCCTGGTGCCAGGACCAGCGCAACCAGATGACCGGCCCCGCCGACGAGGCCGAGCTGGTGGTGAAGATGCTCAACTCGGGCGCACCGGGCGTGATGCTGGACCTGGAAGACTCCATGGCCAACGACTGGCCCAACCTGCTGCGCGGTGTGGACAACATCGTGGCGGCGTTGGAAGGCCGGCTCACGTACGACGACGCCAAGCGCAGCCGCACGGTGGGCATCGAATCGTCGAACGTGGCGATCTGGAGCCGTGTGCGCGGCCTGCACCTGTCGCAGGCGGGCGTGATGAGCGACGGCATCACCAGCGCGTCGCTGTTCGACCTGGCGCTGATCGCGTGGCGCGTGGATGCGGCCAAGCTCAAGCACCCCCTGGCCATTTACATCCCCAAGAGCGAGTCGGCCGAGGAAGCGCGTTGGTGGGCCGATGTGTTCGCGGCCGTGGCCGAGGCGAAGGGCTGGGCGCGTGACTACATCCGTTGCATGGCGCTGGTGGAATCGCACCCGCTGGCGTACGAGATGGAGGAGTTCCTGTTCCATCTGCGTGCGCATATCGTGGGCTTGAACTTGGGGCGCTGGGACTACATGGCGTCGCTGATCCACTGGAACCTCGTGGACGCGCGCTGGGTGCTGCCCGACCGCAACACGATTCCGCACGACGTGCCGTTCTTCCAACGCCTGCGCCACTTGCTGGTGGACATCTGCCACCGCCGCGGCGCACTGGCCATTGGCGGCATGACCGCGCTGTACCCCAGCCGCACCGATACCGCGTTGAACGCCCGCGCGCTGGCCACGCTGGAGAAAGACAAGCGGAACGAGGCCGCCTGCTTCATGGACGGCGCCTGGACGGGCCACCCCGACCAGAACGCCATCGCTGTGGCGCAGCTCCCCGCGCCGAATCAGTTGCACGCGCGGCCCGCGCAACAGG
>JBEBGT010000604.1:0-2445 GCA_040081365.1 Candidatus Eiseniibacteriota bacterium
GTGCCGATGCTGAAGCCCGCGGGGCTCACGTGGCTCACCACGCGCCCCTGCCAGTCGCGCGCGTCCACGCGCAGGAAGCATGTGCCGATGGCGTTGGGCCCGGCGACCAGCCAGTCGTAGCCGCCCGTGTTGGGAGCACCGGCTGCGAGCAGTTTCCACGGGCCCGCGGCTCCCGTGCGCGACAGGTAGACGTCGACCGACTGGATGCCGGGCGCCGAGGCGCTGGCGTTCCAAGCGAGGCGGTAGGTGGAGCCGGTGTTGAGCGTGGTGCCCGGTGCGGGGGCCACCACCGTCACGGCGGGGAACGACGTGATCTCGGGCATGAAGCTCTGCAACGGGCTCGAGAGGCTGCCCTGCACACCCGCGTAGACCACACCCTCTTTCTCGATGAGCGATCCGACCACGGGGCCGTCGGGCAGTGGCGCCCACGGCTGCAGGTCCCCGAACGTGCGGTCGAATGCGGCAAGCGCCAACCGGCCCTGGCCGCCGGCGTTCAGGAACTCGCCGCCCGCATAGAGCTTCCCGCTGCCGAGCGCGAGCGCGTTGACGCTCGCGTTGGTCAGCGAGGCGAGCGTGCCCGGGTTCCACGGCAGCAGCAGCTGCGTGGTCACGTTGTAGGCGCCGAGCGCGCCGCGGTCCTGGCCCTCGAGGTTCTGGAACACTCCACCGACGTAGAGCGTGTTGCCGTCCTTGGCCAACGCGAACGCATTGTCGTCGCCGCTCATGGGCCACAGTTCTCCGCCGGTGGCCGGGTCGAGTGCCGCGGGGCCCCGGTGCGGATAACCACCGAGGCTGCCGAAGAAGCCGGCCACATACACGGCGTTCGATTCCGGCACGATCGACGTGAAGAAGCCGCCGGGGTCGGGTGCCCAGCCGGTCACGAGCCCGGTGTGCACGTTGAGTGCTGCCGCATCCTGGCGAGGCTGTCCGCCATAGCTGGAGAAGCTGCCCGAGACGTAGAGCGTGTCGCGGTTCATGGCGAGCGTGTTGATCACGCCGCTCTCGCTGGCCGCGAACGGCGTCGCCAAGCCGGTCGTGAGGCTCACGGCGGCGAGCCCATTGCGAGTCTGGCCGCCCATCTGGGAGAAGTTCCCGCCCATGTACAGCGTGTCGCCCACGGACACGAGCGCATTCACATTGGCAAGGAGGTTGGGGTTCGGGTACCAGTCCAGCACCTGCTCCGTCTTCAAGTCGATCGCACCGATCCCGTAGCGGATCTTGACGGGGCAGCTCTCGAAGTCGCCGCCCACGAAGAGCGTGCCGTTCGCGATCGCGAGGGCATGGACGGTGGAGTTGGTGTTCATCTCGGGGCCCGACACCTGGCCCGTCGCGGCACTCAGGGCCACGAGGCTCTGGTAGTGCGGGGCACTGAGGAGGTTCGCGAAGCCGCCGCCCACATACACGGTGGCGCCACTCACGAGGATCGAACGGACTTGTTGGTTCATCGGCGGGCCCCAGGCAGCCGGCGTGCCCGAAGCGAGGTCGAGTGCGGCCAGCCGTGTGCGCGCCTGCCCGCCGGAGTGGAAGTACTCGCCGCCCGCATACACCGTGCCGCCCGAGAGAGCGAGCGCGTACACGGTCCCGTCCGCGCTAGGGTTCCACGCCAGTGCGGTGGCCGCGCTGGTGCTGAGCATCGCCAAGTTGCTTCGTGGCTGGTTTCCCATGCTGTTGAACGCGCCGCCCACGAGGAGCGTGTCGTTGCGTGCGGCCATCGCGAACACCACGGTGCCGGGCACGACCGACGGACTCCACGGGCGACTGGCACCGGTGGCGAGATCCAGCGCCGCGATGCCGGCGTTGATCTGCCCGCCAACCTGGAGGAACGCACCGCCGACCAACAGATCGCCGCCGTGCAGGAGCATCGCATTCACAGCGTCGGTGGCATCCGGATTCCACGGCGTGACGAGCCCGGTGGCCACGTTCATGGCCGCGAGCCGATTGCGCGCCACGCCGCCCACGCTCGTGAAGTCACCGCCGGCATAGAGCACGCCCGCGCCATACGCCAGCGCACGCACTTCGCCATCGGGGGCGGGGTTCAAGTCGTCGAGCGTGCCATCGGCGCGGATGTGCGCCAGGTTGACGCGCCGTACTCCGGCCACCGCATTGAAGAGCCCGCCGATGAACCAGCCGCCACTGCCATCGCTGATGCAGGCATCCACCTTGCCGAACACTCGGGGCCAGCGCGACTGCGCCCTGCCCGTGGTCACATCGACTCCCACGAACGCACCGGAGTTGGGCCCCAGGTTCCGGAATCGGCCGCCCACCAGCAGCGTGTCGCCGTGGAGCGCGAACGCCAGCACATCGTTGTCGGCGTAGGGGAAGTCCGGATCGCGGGTCTGCGCGTGCGCTGCGGGCGGAAAGAACGCGAACAGGGCGAGCAACAGCAGGGCGCACTTCGAGCGCATGGGGGCGGGCTCCAAGGGGGGAGAGTGGGAGGAGTGACTC
>JBEBGT010000605.1:0-2442 GCA_040081365.1 Candidatus Eiseniibacteriota bacterium
TCGTGAGCATGACCTGGCGTTCACCGCGCGGAGCCCGCGGCCGCGTCGTCCTCGGGCTGGCGCTCGCGCTGCTGGCCGTCCCCGTGGCCGCGCAGTCTAACTCATGATTCCCACCTACGACGCGGGAGCTGCCGCCCTGCCGATGCCCGTGTCCACCTGGGTCGAGGTCGACCTCGACCGTTTCGCCGCCAACCTGCGGGCCATCCGCCGGCACGCCGGGCACGCGCGCGAGGTGCTGCTCGTCGCCAAGGCCGACGCCTATGGCCACGGTGCCGCCGACATGGCCGCCGCTGCCGAGCGCGAGGGCGTCACGCAGTTGGGCGTGGCCACCTTGCTCGAGGGCATGCAGTTGCGCCGCGCCGGCAGCAAGCTGCCGATCATGGCCATGTCGCCGCTCCTGGCGGGCGAGATCCCCGAGGCGGTGGAGCACGGCATCGATCCCACGGTGTGCGACCTCGACTTCTGTCGCGCCTTGGCCGACGAGGCCACGCACCGCCAGCGCGCCGTGCGCTTCCATGTCGAGATCGACACCGGCATGGGTCGCACGGGCGTGCACCTGCATGAGGCCGAGGCGTTCATCGCCGAGGCGAGCACGCTGCCCGGCCTGCGGCTGGCGAGCGTGTACACGCACTTTCCCGATGCCGACGGCCCCGACCTGGCCTACGCACGCGCGCAGCTCGAGCGCTTCCGCGAGTTCGTGAGCCGGCTCGAGTCGCGCGGGTTGAAGCCGCCTCGCGTGCACGCGGCCAACAGCGCGGGCACGGTGAACCTGCCCGACGCCCACTTCGACTGGGTGCGCGTGGGGTTGATCGCCTAGGGGCTGCATCCGTCGCGCGACGAGGCCCACCTGCCGCTCCAGCCGGTGATGAGCTTCCGCAGCCGGCTCGTGCAGGTGCGCGACCTGCCCGCGGGCGCCAACGTCAGTTATGCGCGCACCTGCACCACGACGCGCCCGACGCGCATGGGCGTGGTGCCGGTGGGCTACGGGCACGGTTACTCGTGGCTGTTGTCGGGGCGCGGCCACATGCTCGTGGGTGGCCAGCGTGTGCCCATTCTGGGACGTGTCACCATGGACCTCACGATGGTCGACGTCACCGACGTGCCGGGCGTGGCGGTGGGTGACGAGGTCGTGCTGTTCGGCGAACAGCTCGGCGAGCGCCTGCCCATCGAGGAGATCGCCGCCGGCAGCGAGACGCTGCCCTACGAGATCCTGTGCACGATCGGCAAGCGCGTCACGCGGCTCTATGTGCGTGCCGACCAGCCGGTGCGCGTGTCCACGCTCATCGGCGAGCGCGCGGACTGGTCGCCCGCGGTGACCGATTACCTGCGGCAACGCGACGCGGCCGCGAGCGGGAGCGTGTAGCCATGCGCATCTTCCTCATCGTGCTCGACGGCGTCGGCATGGGCGAGCTGCCGGACGCCGCGCAGTACGGCGATCGCGGTGCCAACACGCTGCTGCACGTGGCCGAGTTCGCGGGCCGGCTCGACCTGCCCGTGCTGGGCTCGTTGGGGCTCGGGAACCTGCTGGCGCTGCCCGGCGTGCCGCCGCTGGCCAGCCCACGCGGCGCGCGCGCGAAGCTCTCCGAGAAGAGCGCGGGCAAGGACAGCACCACCGGGCACTGGGAGATGATGGGGCTGGTGCTCGATCAGGCGTTCCCCACCTATCCCGACGGTTTCCCGCGCGCTTTGCTCGAGCGCTGGAGCGAACGCGTGGAGCGCGGCTGGCTCGGCAACGTCGCCGCCTCGGGCACCGAGATCATCACGCGGCTGGGTGCGGCCCATCAGGAGAGCGGCAAGTTCATCGTGTACACTTCGGCCGATTCGGTGTTCCAGGTCGCGGCGCACGAACAGACAGTGAGCATCGACAAGCTCTACGACGCCTGCCGGGTCGCGCGCGAGATGCTCACGGGCCCGCACGCCGTGGGCCGCGTGATCGCGCGGCCCTTCGAGGGCGAGCCCGGGAGCTATCGCCGCACGAGCCGCCGGCGCGATTTCTCGCTGGCCCCGCATGCGCCGACGGTCATGGACGTCATGGTGCGCGCCGGGCAGCGCGTGGTCACGGTGGGCAAGGTCGACGACTTGTTCGCCGGTCGCGGGGTCTCGGATGCGATCCACACGAAGGACAATGCGGAGGGCGAAGCGGTGCTCCTGGACCTCATCCAGCGTCCCGGCGAGGGGCTGGTGTTCGCCAACCTGGTGGACTTCGACACGCAGTACGGCCATCGTAACGACCCGGCCGGCTTCGCGCGCGCGCTACAGCAGTTCGACAGCGTGCTCGGCGGCCTGTTGGGCAAGCTGCGCGGAGACGAGATGATCTGGATCACGGCGGACCACGGCAACGACCCGACCACGCCCGGCACCGATCACACGCGCGAGTACACGCCGTTGCTGGTGGCGGGGCCGCGCGTGCGCTCCGGCGCCAACCTGGGTACACGCGCCAGC
>JBEBGT010000606.1:0-2432 GCA_040081365.1 Candidatus Eiseniibacteriota bacterium
GTGCGCGAGCGGTTCGAGGCGCACCGCCGACGTCGTGTGGGGAGCTGTCCGCGCTACGCCAGGCCCCAGTCCTCGAGGTCGTCCTCGTCGAGGCCGAGCAGGTGGCCGACCTCGTGTTGCACGGTGATCCGGACCTCGCGCTCGAGTTCCTCGGCGTCGCTGCAGGCGCGCAGCAGGTTCTTGCGGAACAGGAAGATCGCCCCCGGCGCGCCCGGCACGGCGCTCGGCAGGTCCGCGAAGATATGACGGCCCACGAAGAGACCCAGCAGGTCGGGAGTGAGCGGCGGGTTCTCGTCGCTCAGCATCTCGGGGCTCGGCAGCGGCTGCACCAGCACGGGGATGTCGGCCAGCTTGGCGCGCACCTTCTCGGGCAGATCCGCCACCGCCTTCTCGACGAGCGCATCGAACTCGTCGTCGGCCACCTCGAGCGGTTCGGGGAAGTTCTCGGCGTCGATCTCGGCCGCGATCTCGGACGCCTCGGCCGCGCCCTTGGCGTCGCCCAGATGGTCGCGCACGCGCGACAGCAAGTCGTGCGCCATGGCGAAGCCCGGGTGCACGGCCACCGCGCGCAGCACATCGGTCTCGGCCTCGGCGAAGCGTGACAGCTCGTGGTAGCACGCGGCACGCAGGTAGAAGAAGTTGGCCGGGTCGGCCGAGCGTTCGGCGCCCTGCAGCGCGGCGAGCGCCTGGTGTGGTTCGGCCTCTTCCAGCTTCAACGCGGCGTCCTCGATACGCAGGTCGGGATGGCCGGGGCGCTTGCGCATGAGCTCGTCGAGCGCGCGGCGCGCGGCCTCGACCTCGGCTTCATCCAGCAGCGAGTGGATGCGGTCGATCTCGGCCCATTCGGTCTCGTTGAGCGTCTCGTAGTGGTCCATGGACCCCGCACAGTAACGGACTTGGGGCCCGGGCGCACCGCCGTGTGCGACCGTGTTCAGCGCAGGGCTTGCTGGGCCAGGTCGCCGCGTACCACACGGCGCAGGTCGATCACCACGCGCTGGGCCTCATCGTCGCGACCGCCGGTCGCGTGCACGCGGTCGAGGTAGTGCTCGAGCGAAGTGAGCGCGGGTACGTACTGGTGCTGTGCGAGCTGGGCCGCCGCCCACTTGCGCCACGCGTCGGGATCGTCCGGGGCGAGTACGCGGAATGCATAGGCTTCGAGCGCGGCCTCGTCCGCGGGGCCGCGGTCCAGGAACAGCGCCGCGAGCCGTGCGTGCGGCTCCGGCGCGAGCGCGGCGCGCGCGCGGAGAGCCTTCAGGGCCACGATGCGCGCCAGCGTGTCGTGGACGGCCGCGGGAGCAGCGGTCGCGGCCAGCGCACCGGCCGGCAGCAGGGTGGACGGCCGCAGGCCCGCCGCCGCCAGATCGCGCGCCGCGCTCGCGCTGTCCCCCAGGGCCAGCTGCGTCCACGCGCGCCAGTAGCGCGGCACGCGCTGGTCCGGCCAGCGCGCGCACAGGAGGTCCAGCACGCCGCGCGCGGCGCCGGGCTTGTCGGCGATCAACATGCTGAATGCGAGTGACGGCAGCACGCGCGGGTCGCGTGTGTGGTCCACGAGCGAGTCGCGCTCGGCCACGAAGAAGTAGAGCGGCCCACGTCGGGCCTGCTCGGCGGTGAACTGCATGAGGAAGTAAGAGCGCAGGCTCGTGTCGCGGTACGCCCAGCGCAGTAACGGTCCGTCCGCCGCCTGCCAGCCCGCGCCGGCCGGCACGTCCGCGAAGTACACGGTGCTGCGCGCGGGCAGCGTGGGATAGGCGCGGCGCATCTGCGCCAGGTAGCGCTCGATCGTGCGTAGCGAGCGGTCGATGGAGTGCCGGTTGACGTGCGACTGCACGCTCCAGCGATCCGTGCGCGCGCTGAACTCGTCGAGCCCGCGCGTGAGCGAGGAACCGGCCACGAGCAGCGCGAGCAGTGTGGCCTGCGCGAGCGCCGGCCAGCGCTGCGTGGCGAGCGCCAACAGCAACCCCGCGGCGAACAGTGCCCACAGATAGAAGTACGCACTCCAGATCGGGGTCACGAGCACGGCCGGCAGCCACGCCGCGGTGAGCCAGCCGAGCACCAGCTTGAACGGCCGCAGCGCCGCGGCCGGGGCCGGCCGGAACGCCCGCCACGCCAGCGCCCCGGCGAGTACCGGCATGAGCAGCGCGGTGACCCGCCAGTGACCAAGGGCGTCGCCGCCCGAACGCCATTCGATGCCGGCCACGGTCTGCAGCAGGTGCAACGCGCCCGCGGGCACGTCGGCCAGCGTGGGCGGGGCGAGCCCGCCGGCCGGATGCGCGCGCCGCCACAGGAGCCAGGCCGCGGCCCACACCACGGTCACCACGAACAGCGGGGCGGTGCGGCGTGCGGCGGCGGCGAGCGAGACCCGATCGCGCCGCGCGATGAGCATCGCCACGAGTGCCGTGCCCGCCACGGTCTCCTTGGACAGCAGCGCCAGC
>JBEBGT010000607.1:0-2428 GCA_040081365.1 Candidatus Eiseniibacteriota bacterium
GTGGTGGACGTGTGGCGCGTGGCGTTGCTGCCGCCCGCGCTGCCGCTGCCACGCCTGCACGCGGTGCTCGACGCGGGCGAACGCCAGCACGCTGAGCGGCTCGGCGACGGCGCCGCGGCCTGGGTGGCGGCCCATGGCGTGCTGCGCATGATCCTCGCGGGCTACCTCGGCCTCGCGCCCGAAACGCTGCGATTCGTGAGCAGCGCCGATGGCAAGCCGCGCCTGACCGACGCGCACGGGCTCGAGTTCTCGCTCACGCACAGCGACGCGCTCGCACTCGTCGCGGTGGCCAGTGACCGCGCCGTGGGGGCCGACCTCGAACAACTACGCGACGACGTCGACATCGAGGCGGTGACGCGCGAGTTCCTGACGGCCGCCGATGCCGCCGCGATCGAGTTCACGCCGGCCGACCGCCGGCGTGCGGCGTTCTTCGCCGCCTGGACGCGGCGCGAGGCGCGGCTCAAGCTGCACGGCCAGCCGCTCGACAGCGCCGTGAACGAACCCCCGCTGCCCGCGAGCGGCCTCGTGGTGACGCGCGCGCTCGAGGTGGCGCCGGGCTTCGCGGCCGCGATCGCGGCCGAAGGCGGCAGCTGGACCCTGCGCATGCGCGATTTCCCGGAGTCGCCCGGACCACGTTGAGCCTCGCGTGCGGGTTCCCCGCGAGCGCGCTCACATGGTCGTCACAGCCGGACCCGGAACCGGACTGCACGATGGGCCGGGGCACACACCCCGGCCCGTGACGTCCCCGAACGCTCCCGGACAGTCCGCCCCCCGCTCCTGCGCTGCGCCGGCTCCCCGTGGTCCGCACCCCTTGCCGGAGGTTCCCATGCCGCGCCTTGCCCAGCCGTCGCGCTTCGCCCGCACCGCCTTCCCCATCCTGTTCGCCGCCGCACTGCTCGCGAGCAGTTGCAGCCGGCAGGCACCGTTGTCGCCCTCGGCCGCGGCGGAGGACGCCGTCCCCGAGGTCGACCTCACCGTGCTCAAGCGCATCGAGTCGGGGGCCCGCATGCCCGCGTCCGCCAGTGACGACGATCGCGGCCGGCATGTGGTCTTCCTGCCTGCGGGTTCGACCGATGCGCTCGCGACTGCGATCGCCACGGTGGGGCCGCGCGGGACCGTCGTGCTGCGCGCCGGCGTGCATCATGAGAGCGGACCGGTCGAGATCGGCATCCCGGTGTCGATCCTCGGTGAGCCCGGTGCGGTGCTGGAGTCGGCCGTGCCGACGTGGCCCGTGGCGAGCCCGACGATCCAGGCGGCCCTGTGGGTCCGTTCGCCGGGCTTCACGCTGCGCGGGGTCGAGATGCGTCCCGCCGGCGGGCTCGGGGGCACGGCGCTCCTGCTGCAGGGCTCGGCCGGGGCCGCCGTGTTCCAGAACAACATCCATGACTTCCAGTTCGGCGTGCTCGTCCAGCAGTCGGATCGCGTGCGCATCTTCGACAACCGCGTGGCGGTGACGCCCGCGTGGCTCAGCGATCCCACCGTGCCCGAAGCCGACGGCATCATCAACATCAACGGCGTGGGGGCGATCATCGCGCGCAATCAGGTCTCGAACGGCACGTTCGGCATCTTCTGCTGCGACCGTGGCGGGTTGGCGTTCGCGAACCGCACCACGAACAACGCCGTGGGCCTGATCCTGTGCCGCGTGCCGTACGAAGCGCTCACGCTGCCGGACGGCGTGGCCGTCGGTGCCGAGACTTCGGCCACGGGCTGGCTCGCCCAGGCCAACGTGAGCTTCGGCAACTTCACCACCGGCATCCTGATCATCGATGGTGCGAACCAGAACCGTGTCATCTCCAATGACTCGCATGACAATGGGGGCTATGCCGTCGAGTTCACCACCGACACGTTCCGGTTCGGCTTCCTCACGCCGGCGGCGTTCAATAACGTGTTCGTGGCCGGCGCGTTCCCCAACATCCAGGTGAAGGACTGCGGTGTCGGCAACCGCATCGTCGGCGGGCATCTGGTCGACAACAGCGTGGAGCCGTGCAACTGAGCTGCGTCCACGGCGCTTGAGCACCGTTGCCACGACTTCACCGGGCGCGAGCGCTTCCCGCTCGCGCCCGGTGTGCGTGTGCGCGCGGAGCTCGCCGGCCGGACGGCCGTGCGCGCGGCCCTCGGCCGCTCGCGATCGCGCGCCGGATCGGATCGAGAACGTGGTGAATCCGCCCTCTCACAGGGGGTCCGCTGGGTCCAGCGCACACGGAGCCGGTTCTCCTCCACCGAACGCGCAGCGATGCCAGCGACACTTCCGGGCATGCGTGTGGGAACAGTCGTTCGGCGGCAACGAACGAACGCGCAACGTGTATGAAATAAAGAGCTTACAAGTCCTTCGAAAGTAGAATCCGCGTGACAGCTCGCTGACGTCCCGCCAGAATTGGTCTTGCCTCGGGCCGTACTGCCTACGAGCTCGCGGCACCACAACCCACAG
>JBEBGT010000002.1:0-32090 GCA_040081365.1 Candidatus Eiseniibacteriota bacterium
AGATCCGCTCAATATCGCGCTCGCCGTCATGGCCGTGTTGCTGCTGGTGGTGGGCGGGCCCGTGCTCATGCGCCAGCTGCGCGGGCCCGAACCGCTGCCGGGCTCGGTGGCCACGCTGCCCGTGGCCTCGGGGCAGGAACATCGCACGCTCAAGGTGTCGGGCATGATGTGCGCCAACTGCGTGCAGACCATCGGCGATGCGCTGCAGGCCACGCCGGGCGTGGTCAGCGCCGACGTCGACCTGGAGGCCGGCCGGGCCGATGTGCTGTGTGAGAAGGCCCTCGCGGACACGGCGCTCTTGGGCGCGGTGGCGCGTTCCGGCACGGACTATTCGGCCACCGTCGTCTCGCACTGATCCGGGGCCGGGCCGTCATGGGGCCGTGAAGCCTCGTGAGCGACTGGTCGCCACAGGTCGTAGTGAGCCCGTCCGGCCCAGCGCTTTGGGGTATCCTCGCCAGATGACCACGCACCGCCATCTCCATCATGGTTCCGCCGGGGGCGATGGCTCCGCCGGCGGCACGCACGTGCACGACGCACCCGTGCGGCCCGAGCACCTGCCGCTGCCCGCCGAGGGCGAGGGCTGCCTCGAGATCCTGGCCGACCGCCTGCGTGAGCGTCCGGGCATTGTCGCGATCGAGGCCGACTTCAAGGACAGCACGCTCATGGTGCGCTACCAGCCCACGCGCGTGTCGCCCGAGGAACTGAACGCCCTCGCCGACGAAGTCGGCGCGCTGTTCTCGCAGCGCGTGACCGCGTGCGAGAAGCGCGAGACGCTGGATGCTTGCGAGGCGTGCGCGATGCGGCTCGGCCGGTTGGCGCCGGTGGCGGCGGCGGAGTTCCGCGCCAGTGCGACGCGCGGCCGCGTGTCGCTGTCGCGTCACCAGCAGCCGGACGACAGCATCGAAGTCGTGCGCCCGCTCACGAACAAGCCGTGGGGCGCGCGCCAGACGCACGAAGAGCAGGAAGAGCGTTCCGAGGGCAAGTCGATGGCCGTGTTGTCGGCGGCCTGCCTCGTGTTGTTCCTGACCGGGCTCGCGGCCGGGCAGTTCGGCGCGTCGCACGCGATCGTCGATGCGATCTACCTGGCCTCGGCCGCCGCCGGCGGCTGGTACACCGCGCGCAGCACGTTCGCCGCGCTCGCGCGCCGCGAGTTCGACGTCAATCTGCTCATGCTACTGGCGGCGGCGGGTGCCGCGATCATCGGTTATGCGCCCGAAGCGGCCATGTTGATGTTCCTGTTCTCGTTGAGCAACACGCTCGAGGCCTACACCATGGGCCGCACGCGCCACGCCTTGAAGGCGCTGCTCGAGCTACGTCCGTCGCGCGCGCTGGTGCGCCGGCACGGGCGCGAGGTCGAGGTCGCGGCCGAAGACGTGCTCGTGGGCGAGACGGTCATCGTGAAGCCCGGCGAGGCGATCCCGGTGGACGGCACCGTCACGCTCGGCGAATCGCTGGTGGACCAGTCGAGCCTCACCGGCGAGTCCGTGCCGGTGTCGAAGGCACCCGGCGACAAGGTGTTCGCGGCCACGCTGAACCAGCAGGGTGCCATCGAGATGCTGGCCACGCGCGCGGCCGCGAACAGTGCGCTGGCGCGCATCGTGTCGCTGGTGCAGGAGGCACAGGAGAAGAAGTCGCGCGCCGAGGAGCTGGCGGAGGTCGCGGGCCGCTACTACACGATCATCGTCATGGTCGGCGCCGGGCTCATGCTGCTGCTGCCGCCGTTGGTGTTCCATCAGGAATGGCGCGCGTCGCTGTATCGCGCCATGACGCTGCTGGTGGTGGCGTCGCCGTGCGCGCTGGTGATCGCGACGCCCGCCACCGTGCTGTCGGCCATCGCGAACGCGGCCCGCAACGGCATCCTGTTCAAGGGCGGCGCGTTCCTCGAAGCACTGGGCCGCGTGCGCATCGTGGCGTTCGACAAGACCGGCACGCTCACGCACGGCCGCTTCGAGGTCACCGACGTGGTCGCGGTGGCCGGCGCCGACGAGCGCGCCATCCTCGACTGGGCCGCCAGCGCCGAGAAGCGTTCGCCGCATCCGTTGGCACAAGCCGTGGTGCGCGCCGCCGAGGCGCGCGGCATCATCGTGAAGCCGGCCGAGTCGCTCACGAACCACCTGGGCAAGGGCCTGAGCGCCATGGCGAACGGCGTGGCCATCGAAGTCGGCACCGCCGAGCTGTTCGCGTCGCTCGGGGTGACCCCGCCCGAGGCGGCGCTCGACGCCGTGCGGCGCTTCGCGAGTGAAGCGAAAACGCCCATGATCGTGCGCTGCGGTGCTGCCTGGGGTGTGATCGCCGCCGCCGACCGCGTACGTCCGAATGCCGCCGCCGTGGTGAAGTCGTTGCGCGCCGTGGGCGTGCAGCGCACCGCACTGCTGTCGGGTGACAGTGTGCAGACCGTGCAGGCGATCGGTGCGCAGACTGGCGTCGACGAACTGCACGGCCAGCTGTTGCCCGAAGACAAAGTGCGTGTCATTGCCGAACTCGAGCAGAAGTACGGGAGCGCGGCCATGCTCGGCGACGGCGTGAACGACGCGCCGGCGCTGGCGCGCGCGAGCGTCGGTATCGCCATGGGCGGCATCGGCAGCGACGCCGCCATGGAGAGCGCCGACATCGTGCTCATGGGCGACGACCTCGGCGCGCTGCCCTATGCCATCGGCCTCGCACAGCGGGCGCGCACCGTGGTCATCCAGAACCTGGTCATCGCCACCGGTGTGATGCTCTTGCTGGTGACGTGGGTGTTCGCGGGCCAGTACACGCCGCTCGGCGCATTGAAGCTGCCCGTGGCGGTATCCGGCCACGAGGGCAGCACCGTGGTCGTCATCCTGAACGGCCTGCGCCTGTTGCGCGGCCGGCGCTAGCGCAGCGCGGTCACCACGATGTTGTCGTAGTACACCGTGCACTGGGCGCTGCCACCCGTGTATGCCGGCAGCGCGATCGCGCCGGTGAGTCGCGTCGCAGTGGTGCCTCCTTGAGCGCTTCGGCCGCCCCGGCTCATGGCAGCAAGGTCAGCGTCCTCTGGTCTCGGTTGCGTCCCGCGATGACGCGATACAGGTACACTCCGGGCCTTACCGGCTCGCCCGAGTCGGCGCGGTGATTCCAGGGCACCGAGTGGCTGCCGGCCATGAAGTAGCGGTTGGCCAACACCGCAACGCGGCGGCCCTGGGCGTCGAAGATCTCGAGCCTCACCATGGCACCGGTCGGTAGTTCGAACTGGATGTGGGTGTCGGCCCGGAATGGGTTGGGTTGGTTCTGGAGAAGCGTGAACCCCGTGGCCGTCGGGACAGGGGCTGCTCTTGACTCGGCCGACGCACTCACCGAGCGGTAGGCACCGTTCGCGATGATGAACAGATCACGCACGAGGCCGGGTGCCGGTGGTACGGAGGCGAACTCGAGGGCGAGCGTGTCGCCGGACTCGAGCGTGGTCGTGCTGCCGTCCGCATCGAGCAGTGCCGTGCGCACATCGTCCAATCGAGAGTGGGAAGCGGTGATGAGCGGAAGGGGCCGTGGTGCGAGCGTTTCGCCCACCGGCAGAACGCGGCCGACGAAACGCAACTTGTGCCGACCCACGAACACCACGCGCAGCGGGCCATGGTCGAGCGTGTCGACCAGGAACTCGTCGAAGTCCTGGCGCGGGTACTTCCGCCTCACCGTGGTCCACGTCCCCGAGGCGTCCCGCCCCTGGATCAGGAGACCGGTCGAGTTCAGGATCGCCTCGTCGCGGTTCGTGACGGGCGAACCCGCCGCGAAGGCGGACGTGACCAGCCCGGATCCCATGCCGTCCTTGCCCCCGCCCGGATCGATCTCGACCGGATCGAGCCCTTCGCCACCCGCGGGGGTAGCCGAAGGTGCGGCGACGGGGTCGGGCTCCATGAGCTCGACGTGCAGCGTGTCGCCCGGCTCGCCCACGAAGAACCTGTTCGGTGCGCCGCTGACAAGGTTGGTGATGTCCCGCCCACTCTGGGTGGTGACGCGGTACGGCGGTGTCCGCGTGGCGAGCACGACGCGCTCGCCGAGCGCATAGGATCGCACGTCCGCGGCGTGATCCACATAGCCGAGTCGCACTTGGTCGAGCGTAGAAACCTCCGGTTCGTCCTCGTGGATCCGGAGGCGATACCTGCCGTTCACGAGCTGTGGCGCGGACTTGAGCCGGTAACTGTCGGTACCGAGCGCACTCGAGAGCGAGCGGCCGAGGAGCGAGTTCTCGGCGTGCCAGCCAGAGGCGGTCCACGCGTCGAGGAGTGGGCAGCCACTCGGGCAGGTGGCGTCGACCACGTAGGGCCTGACATCCGTCGCGCTGGGACAGGGTTGTGTGCTTGGCCAGCACCAATTGCTCGCCCACAACACTCGGTATCCGTCGCGTGAAGGAACGGCGTGTGGCTCGGCGCGATAGGGTTCTGGAAGCGTGCTTTGCCTGTGGTCGGAGTGCTGGTGGACGAAACGTTCGACGAGACCCTGACCATCCGTGCTGATGGCGACGATCTCGTCGTCGAAACGCTTCGTACCTGGTGCCAGTGCGTCGTCGTAGGAGACGAAGCACCATCCGGACCTGTTCGAATTCCGGCACGACACGTGCATGGCCGGGGCTTCTCCTGCATATGTCGCAGGATTTGTCAGGGGAAGGTCTGGAGGCGAGAGCGTCAAGACCTCGCCAGTGTCCAGCCTGACTCGACGCACCCGGCCCAAAGCGTTGGCTGTGTTAGGACAGCCATTGATGCCGATGAGGACCGGCACGCCGCCGCCCAGAATCGTCATGTCCGCATGCTTGAGAGGATGCACCCACCCGTCGCTCGCGAGGGGCAGCAGGCTATCGCTCTGGCGTTTGCCACAGGCCACCGGAGTCGTCATCGGATGCGGAGCGAACGTCAGGGACTCCTGGTTGAAGTCGAACACGCGGATGCACTCTGCATTCTCAGCAACACCTTGATCGGCATACTTGACCACCAGATAGTGCCCATCTGGGCTGATGGAGGACGCCCCGACCTTGCAGCCGTTGTTCGGGGCCAGGTTGCAGTCGGGCAGGGTCCACCCGAGATCCCCGATCCGACCCAGGAGCATGTCGACCGCGAACACGTGCGTCGTCCAGTGGTGAGTCGCAGTATCCTCGGTCGTGCGCCCGAGCGCGATCCAGCGTGCGTCGTCCGAGGGATTGCCTTTGCCGAGCCCGATGAATTTCGTGCTCCCCGCCGGGAACGTCCAGGAGCGGCCCGGCACCGTGAGCCCCGTGGTGACATCCACCCACTTGAGCTCGCTGCCCGCCGCATTGACATTGATCTGCATGGAGGGGTAGACGACGCTTGGATGCCAGCGGTAGTCGTAGAGGTCGGGGTAGGGGTAGTTCGGGTTGCTGACGGGAGTGTAGGTGACACCATCGAGCAGTAGATGCGCAGGGCCTGGTCCTGAGAGTGAGCCAACGTTGCCGTTGTCGATTGCCAGCAACGTCCCCGTGGAGTTCCACGGTTGGATCGTGGAGTAGGTGTGGCGGACCTGCCCCTTCCAGTTGCAGGGCGCAGCGGAACACGGAGCGTACAGAGCAGCCGAGTCCCCGGCGATCCGGGTGACCATGCCTTGGAATGTCGGATCGGGGACAGGCGTCAGGTAGCCCGGTTTCGAAACGTTGGGCACCGTGATCGTCGCCTGGGAGTCCTTTGATGTGTTGCAGCTTTGTGATTGGGCGTTTGCGATCGGGGTCGAACCGACGGTGAAGCAGAGGGCCATCCCCAGCAGCGCACGGACGGGAGCGCGACGCACGACGATATCGAATCGGACGAGCATGGTGGGTTCCCTCGCTCACGGGGGCTCGCCTTGCGAGCGATCCCCGCGTCTCTGGTGCGGCACATCATCTTGATTCGGAACGAGTGGTTCCGACTGGGACCAGTGGCTGCGTGTGCCTGTGGACAACATCGTTCCGTGGCACCGAACGATAGGGAGGTGGCGGCCAAGTCCAAGGGGTCCGTTGGTTGACCTCGTAATAGAACAGGCGTCGCGAACCGGTTTCACATCCACGCACCTTCGATCGAGGTGATGGTCACTTGGGCGTATTCAGTCGGGCGGGTTTGCTGCGCTACTATCGCTGGTATCGAGTCGGGCCTGATGTCACGGTCGCGATCGGAGTCGCGAATCCCATGCGGTATGGAGCGATGCAGATGGAGCTTCGCCAGACGCTCGTGATGGCCGCACTGATACTCATGCCGACCTGCGGGGCGACGGCCGAGCCGAGCCTGCGCTACATGCAGCCACGTACGATGGCGCCGCTGGCGGACTCCGCGAAGGATCGATTCGGCGAAGCAGCGCTCGATCCGTCATTGGAGCCTTGGCAGCGCGACATCCTCCAGCGGCTGGCTATGGGAGAACGGCCCGAGGCCTTCTGGCGCGCGGTCGGACCGCAGCAGTCAAGTCCTTCCGCCACGGGCGAAGGTGCCGAGACCTGGGTGCCGATTCCGGGGCCCGCGAGGACCGAACACAGTACGATCTACGACCCCGTGCGGAACCGGTTG
Organism: Candidatus Eiseniibacteriota bacterium; assembly: GCA_040081365.1. Classification (GTDB taxonomy): domain Bacteria; phylum Eisenbacteria; class RBG-16-71-46; order RBG-16-71-46; family RBG-16-71-46; genus JAIOPA01. Next base: position 6,495 of record JBEBGT010000002.1, read on the forward strand.
ATCGTATTCGGGGGATTTACCGATACGAACCCCGTGTGCAATGACCTGTGGACGCTCAATCTGTCTGGCGAACCAGTGTGGACCGAGTTGCATCCCACAGGCCCCGTGCCTCCCGGCCGCTATGAGCACACCGCAATCTACGATCCGGTTCGAGATCGGATGATCGTGTTCGGCGGTGTTGAAGACCTTCCCTGTCAGCCCGGGCCAGGGACCTGTTTCGCACTCGCCAACGACACTTGGGCCTTGTCGCTGACAGAACTGCGTTGGACTGATTTGAGCTCCGCAAGCCCCGCTCCGACCAAGCGGATGGCGCACACCGCCATTTACGACTCCGCACGCGATCGGATGGTCGTCTTCGGCGGGATGGCTTCCAGGGGGCGAGCGCTCAACGATGGTTGGAGTCTCAATCTCTCGGGAACACCGGAATGGTCACTCATGATGGGCGCAGCCCCATTCCCCGGACGCAACGCGCACTCCGCGGTCTACGACAGCCGCAGGGGAAGCATGGTGATATTCGGCGGTGTGGACTCCCGCGGACCGTGCGCAGATTCCTGGTCGCTGTCGTTCTCGGCGCTGACTTGGACTGCGATCATCCCCGCGGACACTACTCATCCGCGTGAGCACTACCATCACTCGGCGATCTACGATCCTGTGAAGGACCGGATGCTCGTCTTCGGCGGCACGGATTGGTATCCTCCGCAGAACTACAGGTCGCCGACAAAGGAGCAGTGGGAGTTGTCGCTGAGCTCGAACGTCTGGTCGCGGATCGACGCAGTCGGGGCGCCGCCTGGACGGATCCTGCACACCGCGGCTTACGATCCCGTCGGTCGCCGGATGATCGTTTTCGGCGGCTCCGTCGACGACTACTGGAGGGACGGTCCGCGCCGCGGTGATACGTGGGCCTATCACCTCGACGCGGGCACATGGTCGCAGGTCATCCCGACGAGCCGACCGCCCGAGGGCCGTGCCGGGCACGCGGCCATCTACGACCCCGTACGCCAGCGCATGATCATCCACGGTGGCTACAACTCGAGCTGCGAGTGCTTCTTCGACGATACGTGGCAGCTCTCGCTCGGTCGGGCTCCGGTGTGGTCGCCGCTGGCAACCGTGGGCCCGGGACCGGTCGCGCGGGCGGGTCATGTCGCGGTCTATGACCCGGCGGGTGATCGCATGATCATCTTCGGTGGCGAAGAGAAGTGCGAGGACGGTGAGTACTGTAGTCGGCCGGGCAACGATGCCTGGGCACTGTTACTCGGCACGGCGACCCCGATGTGGTCGCCGTTGTCGCCGGCTGGCGAGCCGCCGTCCGTCCGCTCGGGGGCAACCGCCGTGTATGACCCCGTCGGCCAGCGCATGGTCGTTTACGGTGGCTTCGACTTCTACACGATCGCATCCGACGTGTGGGCGCTCGAGCTGTCGGGCTCACCGACATGGACGCCGCTCACGCCCGCGGGGGTGTGGCCGGGAGCTCGCGTGGGGCACAGTGCGATCTACGAGCCGGACGGCCGGCAGATGGTGGTGTTCGGTGGCTTCGGCGCTGGCAACGAGACGCTGGCGCTCGAGCTGGCCGCGACGCCGGTCTGGCGGGTGCTGGTGCCCGGCTCGGCGGGCGACCCCGGGCCGCCGCCGCCGCGCGCGGATCACTCGGCGGTCTACGACCCCATCGAGGGCCGCATGCTGCTCCATGGCTACGACGGCTACACGGGTGAGAACAACGACACGTGGGCGCTCACGTTCGGGCCCGGGCCGGCGTGGTCGCGCGTGGCGCTTTCCAACTCGCCGCCGTACGGCCGCGTGGACCATGCCGCGGTGTACGACCCCGTGTGGCGCCGGATGGTGGTGCATGCCGGCGACCGCGGCTATCTGTACGACACTTGGGCACTGCAGTCGGACGTCGGCATCCCGACGCCGGTGGCGCTGGCGTTGGTGAGCGCAATCGTGAAGGACGTCGGTGTCGAGCTGGAGTGGTTCTCAGCTGACGCGCAGGCGCTCGAGGCCACACTCTACCGGCGCACGGACGAGTCGGAGTGGCGAGCGCTGTCGAGCGTGTCGGCGGATGGCAGCGGGCACGTGCGCTTCGTGGATCGTGCGCCATGCGCGGGTGAAAGAGCCTGCTACCGGCTGGGCTACATCGAGCAGGGTGTCGAGCGGTTCAGTGCCGAGACGTGGGTGGAATTGCCCGCCCGCATGCTGGCGCTGGCCGGGCTGAGTCCGAACCCCGCCATGGGCGACCTGGTCGCGTCGTTCTCGTTAACGAGTGCGGCGCCGGCCCGGTTGTCATTGCTCGACGTGACGGGTCGCGCGGTGGCAGTGCGGGAGGTCGGGTCACTCGGCCCCGGGCGGCACACCGTCGCGCTCGGCCGCTCGAGTGGCGTCCCGGCCGGGGTCTACTGGTTGCGCCTGGCGCAGGGCGGGCGATCGTTGAGCGTGCGCGGGGTGGTGATGCGGTGAGGTCCGACAGGAGGCGCTCACGGTAGGGCCTGCGCCTGCTGCGCGGCCGGCGTTTGTAACGCTCAGCGCAGCGCGGTCACCACGATGTTGTCGTAGTACACCGTGCACTGCGCGGCGCCGCCGGTGTAGGCGGGCAGCGCGATCGCGCCGGTGAGTCGCGCGTTCTTCACTTCGGGGCGGTCCAGCTTGAGCTCGCCGTTCACGAACACGCGGAAGCGAGTGCCGCGTGCTTCCACGCGCACGTGGTTCCACGCGCCGTTCGCGTTGGTGGCCGAGGCGCGCCCGAGCGGCCATTCGCGGTGGTACATGAGCACGTCCTGGTAGCTGCCGCCGCGCAGGTCCACGCCGATGCCGGTGTCCTCGTGCACGCGCACCACCACGCCCTTGTCAACGCCGCGCATCATGCACACGTCCACGTCCACGGCGACGTCGGTCCACGACGTGTCGCCCGCGTAGATCAGCGAGCGCAGCTGCTTCTCGTCGGGTAGATCGGCGCGCAGCATGCCGCGCACCACGCTCCACACGCCGTCGCGGTCCGGCCGCCAGCGCTCGAGCTTGCCGCTCGAGAAGTCTTCGGCGAACAGCACGCCGGTCGCCGGCTTGTTGAAGCGCGGCGGAGTGCTGGGCAGCGCACGGCGCGTCTCATCCGGTGCGGCCCCGAGCAACAGGAGCGTCGCGCCGGCGAAGAGCGCGCTGCGGACGATTCGGGCATCCATACGGCTGCGGACCATGGCACCCTCCGGGAACGGAGTCCACCCGGACCCCGGTCCACCGGGAGTATCGGCGCTCGGACACCCGAGCACGAGGGGGGCGGGGCCCGCCGGGAACGCCGCTTTTCTGCCAAGCGCGGATGGTCCGCACGCCGCCACCGGCGCACCGGATGGGCGGGCGGCCCGAGCCGCCCGCGGCCAGCCCTACAGCCGCACGCTCACGCCCGCCTGCAACTGGCGCGTGGTGCCGGTCTGGCCCTTCTGCTGTTCCCAGCCACCGTTCACGTACCAACGGCCACCGACCGCCAGATCGAGGTCGATACCCTGCCAGCGCTCGGTCTCCTCGAACCCCGTGGCACGGTCGCGCGTGCGGCGCGTGCCCGCGTTGAACTCGAAGTGCGACTGGCCGAGCGGATCGAACCCGGCGCCGAACGACGACAGCGCACTTTCGGTGCCCGGGCTCGTGAACGCCGAGATGCGCGTGCGCACGCTGCACTGCCAGCGCGTCAGCCGGTACACCTCACCGCTCACCGACCAGGTGTCGGAGTGATCGCCACCTGAACCGGTGCGGTACTCGGCGCTGCTGCGGATGTGCTGCTTCAACTCGAGCGTGGTGCCGCCCCAGGCGCCCTGGCGGTAGCGATCGTCGAAGTCGGTCTCGGGCGTCTCGCGGTCGCGCCACAACCGCACGCTGCGGCGATTGTCGTAGCCCGACTGCAGCGCGAGCTGGGGCGTGATCGGCACGCGCATGGTCGCGAACGTGCTGGTCCACGCCAGCATGGGCTCGCCCATGTCGCGCTTCCAGCCCGTGTTGAGGTCGAGCTCCTGCGCCACCGACGCGCTCGCGCCCTTCGCGAACCACCAGCCCTGCGCGAATGCGAAGTCGCGGTTCACCGCGGCACCCCGGCGCGAGGTCACGCCGCCCACCGACACCGACCAGCGCTGTGCGGCGAGCGGCTTCTGGTGCCACTCCGCGAATGCGCCGCCTTCCACCAGATCACCCGACCAACCGAAGCGCAGCGGCTCGGGCTGCGTCCCCGCGAACGCTCCATAGGTGTGGCGCTGATCGCCCACTTCGAGCAGGGCGCCGTCGAACAGGCTGATCGACGCCAGCGTGGGTGACGACTGCCGGCCGAGCGTGAAGCGCCGCCGGTCGTTCTTGTCGCGGAACGTGGTGGAGGCGCGATACACGCGCGAGAACTGGTCGACCACGGTGCCGGCATCGCCCGTGCGCACGGTGCGGCGCGCGCGCACGTCGATCGAGGCGTCCATGTGGCCGCCCATGCCGTCGCGTGCATCGGCACGCAGGTCGAGCGCGGGCTGCTGGTAGCGGCTGCCGGTGGACTCCACGCTCAGCCAGCGGCCACCGAGACGGCCGCGCAGGCGCGAGCTGCGACGCGCGGCGCGACCCTTGGGCGGCGTGAGTACGGCGGCCACGCGGATCGAGTCGCCGCGCGCACTGGCCGTGCGCAGGCTATCCTCGGTGGCGGCCTGCCGGCGAAAGTCGCTGCGATAGCGCGCCACATCGCCCAGCGCGATGGCGGCGCGCGTCCACAGCGTGTCGCACGACGCACGCTTCGACGACACGAACGTCACCCGCAACCGTGCGATCGTCTGCCCGTCGCGCAGTACCTCGACCGTGTCACCCGCGGTGAGGCCGTCCATCTGGCCGGCGTCGACGTAGGCGCTGGCACCCGCCAGGTAGCTGATGCGCGATGTGCGCAGCGTCGCGCCACCACTCGTCGCGTTCGCGCGCGGAGCGGCACTGGCCGCGGCCGGTGATGATGCCGGCTTCGAGGTGGCCGGCGCGGGCTCCGGGTTCGTGCGCACGACTGGCGCCGCCGGCCTGGCCGCCACCGGCAACGGCGCGGGGGCGACCGCCGTGGGCACGCTCGGCGTGCGGGCCGGGCGGGTCGCGGCGGCCGAGGTTTCGCTCGGCACCGCGCCGGGGGCCTTCGTCTGCACGACGGCCGCAGGGGTACGCACCGGCGGCGTCACCGTGGCTGGAACGGGCGCCGGAGTCGTCGCGATCGGCTTCGCGGCGACCGGAACGGTGGGTGCGGGAGAGGCGGGCGCCGCCGGCGGCACCGGCTTCACGCCCGCCGTCGATGCGTTCGTCGCGGAGCTGTCCGCCACCACCGCGGGTACGGGGCCGGCGGTCTTCGGCTTCACGTTCGTGCTCGACCACACGACATTGGCGGGTGCAGCGGGCTTGGCCTTGGTGCTGTCCGGCTTCGCGGCCGGCTTCTTGAACTGCGCGCTCGACCACACCACGGTCGCGGCCGGGGCGGTGCCGAACGACACGGTGAGCAATGCCGCCGTGATCAGGGCGGTGAGGGCTGGTGCGAGTGCGGGTCGGTCCATGGCGCGCCTCATCGGGTATGACACGAATAACAGGCCGTGCTCGTGTAGCTGTAGCCGCTGCGGCCCCGGTGGTGTCCGTCGGTCACGGCCTTGTCCGAATGCGGGTGACAGCTGAGGCAGTTGAATGTCGCGAAGTTCGTGGGCGAGCTGTGGCAGTCGGTGCACGAGTTCCACCGCCCGGCGTGACCGCGCGAGTAGATGCGGAAGTACTGCGTGTCGTGATTGAACGTCGCGCCGCTCCATCGGGTGGTGTTGTGGCAGCTTGCACACGCGGTCGCCGTGAATCCCGCAGCCGGGTGGTTCGGTACCGCGGTGCTGTAGTCGGTCATGTGGCACGACTGGCAGGTGGTGGGCTTGCCCTTGTAGATGCCATCGGCGTGACAGCTCTGGCAGGTGGTGGCGATGTGCGCGCCGGTGAGCGGGAACAGCGTCGTGCTGTGGTTGAACGCGCCCCCGACCCAGGTGGTGGTGCCGTGGCAGCTCGCACACGACGCACTCGGGAATGCCGCGGGGGTGTGCGTGGGTACCGCCGTGGAGTAGTCCGTCGCGTGGCACGCGAAGCACGCCATGGGTTTGCCCTTGTAAACGCCGTCCCCGTGGCAGTCGGTGCACAGCGTGGTGCGATGCGCGCCGGTGAGCGCGAACGCGGTGGTGTTGTGATCGAACACCGCGCCCGCCCAAGTGGTGGTGTTGTGGCAGCTCGCGCATGCGCTGCTCGGGAACCCGGTGGGGCTGTGGGTCGGGATCGCGCCGGTATAGTCGGCCTGGTGGCAGCTGATGCACGTGCCGGACTTGCCATTGTAGACGCCGTCGGAATGACAGCTCTGGCAGGTCGTCGTGCGGTGTGCGCCCGTGAGCGGGAAACTCGTGGCGTTGTGGTCGAACGTGGCACCCACGAAGGACGTCGTGTTGTGGCAGCTCGTGCACGATGCGGCCGCGAAGCCCGATGCCAGATGGGGCGGCTGCGCGCGGTCATAGTCGACCTGGTGGCAGGCGATGCATGCCGTCGGCTTGCCGTTGAACACGCCGTCGGAGTGACAGCTCTGGCACGTCGTGCTGCGGTGCGCACCGGTGAGCGGGAATGACGTCGTACTGTGGTCGAACGCCGACCCGGCCCAGCCCGTGGTGTTGTGACACGTCGCGCAGGCGCTGGCCGCGAAGCCCGACGCGGCGTGCGGGGGCTGGGCGCGGTTGTAGTCCAACTGGTGGCACGACGCGCAGTCCTTGGGCGTGCCCCGGTAGCGGCCGCCGGTGTGGCAGCTCTCGCACGATGTGGTGACGTGCGTGCCGGTGAGCGGGAAGCCCGAGCGCTGGTGGTCGAACTTGGCGTTCTCCCACGTGCCCGCCGCGTGGCAGGCCTGGCAATCGGTGGGGAAGCCGCCGCCGGCGTGGTCGGGATTCTTCGCGTTCCGATACTCGTCCATGTGACACGAGCGGCATTCGGCTTGTGTGTTCACGAACTGCAGCTGGCCCTGCGAGCTGGGCTTGTGGCAGCCCTCGCAGTCGAGCGCGGCGTGCCCGCCCGTGAGCGGGAAGCGCGTGAGCTGATGGGCGCGCACCATGGGGCCGCGGTCCACGAAGCTGCGCGCCGAATGGCAGCGCGAGCAGTCGGTGCCCATCTCACCACGGTGCGGATCCTGATGGCACGAGGCGCACTGCGTCTGCGACGCCGCGAAGTCGAGCGACGTGTGGCAGCCCAGGCACGACGCGGCGGCGTGCGCGCCGTCCAGGCGGAAGCCGAACTTGCCGTGGTCGAACTTGCTGCTGATCTTCGCCGGCTTCCAGCCATCGGAGCCGTGGCAGAGTTCACACGCCTCGCGGTACTTGCCGTGCGGGTTCTCGACGCGCGGGCGCGCTGCAGCCCACGCGCTACCCAGCGCGATCAGCGGCAGCACGACCAGGGCGATGGCGAGCAGCCATCGGGTCGGGCGCGGGTCAAGGTCGGGCAGCATGGGTCACCTCCCGGGGCGGGACTGCGCGCGCGAACGCGGCTTGCGATCGCGCGGAGGACTGGTGGTGCCGCGCGGGGCCGAGGCATCCGGCGCCGCGGGCGCATGGCACTGCTCACAACGGGTCGCGGTGGGCCGGTACACGATGGCCATGGTGCCGTCGCTCATGCGGCCGTTGCGATGGCACGCGGCGCACGGCGTGCGCGAGTGCGCACCCTGCAGCCGGAACGCCGAGTCGCGATCGTGGTCGAACTTGCGCGCCCCGATGAACGTGTTGAAGTCATGGCACGATTCACACGCGCCCTTGTCCTTGCGCACCGCGAACTGGCCGTGGTGCGTGTCGTCGTGGCAGTCCTTGCAGATGCGTGCCTTGCTGTCGAACTTGAGCGCGCGTAGTTCGGTGCTGCCCTTGAGCGTCGAACCGCCCGGCGCCTTATCGAGCTCGGCGTGGCACTTCTGGCATGGCACGGCCATGTGTGCGCCCTCGAGCGGGAACACGCAATCCGCGTGCGCGCGGCCGTCGTAGGTGGACGGCTGGAATGCCGCCATGGAGTGGCAGGCGAGGCACGCCGCCTGATGCGGACGCAGCCCGCCCGGCGAGAACCGCCCCGCGTGGGGATCGCTGTGGCAGTCGATGCACGCCGCGCGCGCCGGCCGCATGCGCACGCGCGCCGGGCCGAGTAGCGCGGCTTCGCCGCTGCGCTCCGCCGCACGCGTGTGACACTTGCCGCAGGCCGTGTTGGCGTGCGCGCCGTCGAGCGGGTACTTGGTGCGCTGATGCTCGGGCACCGGCCAGGTCGAGGGTGAGAACGCCTTCACGTCGTGACAGGTGGCGCAGTCCGTGGGCTTGCCTGCCACCGTGGCCGTGCCCTGGTGCGCGTCCTTGTGGCAGTCCATGCAGCGCGCGAACTTGGGACGTTGACCGCCGAAGCGGGCTTCGTGGCAGCCCTCGCACTTCACGTTCGCGTGCGCGCCGCGCAATGGGTACTTGGTCTGCTCGTGGTCGAAGCCCGAGCGGTTGACCGCCTTCCAGTCGCTGGTCACGTGGCACTTGGCGCACGCACCCTTGAACCGGCCGGCATGCGGGTCCTTGTGGCACGAGATGCAATCGTTGTGCGCCACGGGCTTCCAGCGTGGCTTCCAGGCGCCCTTGGCGTCGCGACCGCTGTTCACCCCGGCCGTGGCATGGCAGGCCGCGCAGGCGGGCTTCTGGTGCGCACCCGTGAGTGGGTATTTCGTGAGCGCGTGGTCGAAGCCGGGCGCGGGACTCCAGCGGATCTGCGAGTGGCACGAGGCGCAATCCTTGCCGAGCGCATTGTCATGCACGTCGCGATGACAGGAGACGCACGTGGTCTCGAGGCCCAACCACGAGCGGGTGCGGTCCTTCACGCGCAGCAACGGTGCAGCTGGCGAGCGGTGCAGCGCGGGCTTGTGACAATCGCGACAGGCGAGCGAGCCATGTTTGCCCTCGAGCACGAAGCCGGCCTGCGCGTGATCGAACTTCTCCGGCGCGCCGCCTTCCCAGGCCACGAGCGCGAACGCCCGGCCACCATGGTCGGGATGGCACGACGCGCAGGCGAGCGTGGTCTTGCGTGCGTGAAAGCCGCGCTGGTTGGATCTCATCCAACCCACCTCGGTGTGGCAATCCAGGCAGCGCTGGTCCATGCCGGCCTTGCCGCTGCCGTTCGGGTGGCAGTTGAAGCACGCCGTGGTGCCATCGAGTGAGGCATGGGGCGCGGACAGCGGGCCGGGCGAGACCTGGGCGTGCGCTCCCGCGGGCAGTCCCAGCAGCAGGCCCAGCGCGCACGCCGGTCCTGCGCCGCGCGCCCGCCACGGGCCGCGGCCGTGCCGTGGTCGGCCCGGGGGCCTGGTCCTGGATGACGTGCCGTCGTGCGGGTCATGAGCCGCGCTCATCCGGCCATCCGGTCGCTGCCGGAGTCGTCAGCGGCCAGCGCCTTCTTCACGATGCGCACACCGCAGCGCTCGACGAACGGGTAGGGGGCTTCGCCACCGATGCGCACGATGACATCGTCGGCCGGCACCACGACGTCGCCCGCTGCCGTGGTGAGCACGGCATCGTGCGCGCGGATCTCGCGCACCTGGCTGCCGAGCAGCAGCCGCACGTGCCCCGACTTCACCGCCGCGTCGATCTTCGCGCGATTGCGGTCCTTCACGCGCCCGAACTCGGCGCCGCGGTACGACAGCGTGACGCGCGTGCCGTCCTGGTTGGCCAGGCCGACCGCGGACTCCACGGCGCTGTCACCCCCGCCCACCACCAGCACGGCGCGACCGGCGAACGCCTCCATCTCGACGATGTCGTAGAACACGTGCCCCTGGGCCTCGCCCGTCACGCCCAGCCGGCGCGGCGTACCACGGCGGCCCAGCGCCAGGACCACGCGCCGTGCCCGGAACCCGTGTTCGGCGGTGCGCACCACGAAGTGCGCGCCTTCGCGCGTCACCGACTCCACGCGCGAGCCGGTGCGCACTTGCAGCCCTGTGCGCGTGATGATCGTCTGCCACACCTGCACGAGCGATTCCTTGGAGGCGTCCGACACCCAGAGGTCGCCGTACACCGGCACGCGCAGTGGTTCGGCGAACAGTACCTTGTGGCGCGGGTAGCGCGCGATGGTGTCCGCGAGCGTGCCCTGCTCCAGCACCGTGTAGCGCAGCTGGCTTGCCAGGGCTTCGAGTCCGGCTGACAGCCCGGCGGGGCCCGAGCCGACCACGACCACGTCGAGGACGCCGGCTTCGGCCGGCGTGCGTTCCGCGCGCAACGAGGCCGCCACATGTTCCATGGCGAGCTTGCCTTCGTTGATGGCGTTCTTGATGAGCCCGCGGCCGCCGAGCTCGCCCACCACGTAGAGCCCGGGCACGTCGCGCGATTCGAAGTGCTCGTTCAGGTTGGGCACTTCCACGGTCTGCACGGCCTCGCCCGCCGTGACGAAGATCGCGCCCACGGGGCAGGCTGCCACGCAGTCGCCGTGGCCCTTGCACGCGGCCAGGTTCACCAGCGCGATCTTGTTCACGATGCTCAGTGCGCCGGGTTCGGGGCACGCGTCCACGCACGTGCCGCAACCCGCGCACTGATCGGCACGCACGATGGCATGCAGTGCGCCGCCGTCCTGGCCGGCCGCCACCGGTGTGGCGAGCGGGGCGCTGACGACCGCGAACGCCTGGAGCGGCGCCCGGCACGACGGGCAATGCGTGCTGCCGCTGGCGACCTGCGCGCGACACCGCGGGCAGGCCGTGCTCGCCGCCACCACACTGCCGCGTTGGCGGATGTGCTGGACGACGAACAGGGCGGTCAGGACGACGACGCCGAGCGTGGTGGGCCATTGCTGCATGTCACGGCCCCCCGAACACGTCGAGCCGAACGCCCCCCACCCACACCGCCACCGCCACGTGGATGATGACGGCGAACAGTGCGGTGAGCGCGAACGGCCGGTGCGCCACATGCCACCACGCGAACACCCGGCGCGTGGCCTCGAGCGCGCGCAACTGCTGGGCCAGCGCCATCTCGGTGCGGGCCAGCTTGAGCGCGTTGTCGAGCTCGTCGCCATGCAACGCTTCATGCCCCGCGCTGCCGTGTGCCCACTGCTTGGACAACCGGCGCAGCGTGCGCCAGCGCGTCCAGTCGTCCGAGGCCAGACGCAGGAACGTCTTCACGAGCCCGAGCCCCTCGTACGGGCGCGGGTCGAGCGCCAGGTCACGCTCGAGTTCCTGCGGCGTGAATCCGGTGGCGACCGCGAGGTTCGTGAGCAGCGCGCGGCGCTGGCTGCCCGCCTCCTCGAGCGACAGCTCGAGCCCCGAACGGCTGCGCGGGATGTGCGTGTACAGGTAGCGCCCGACGATGCCCGACAGCGACACGATCACCATGGCGAGCATGCCCATGCCGATCAGCCCGTCGAAGTGCCAGCCCGCGTGCACCGCCGCGATCCCCGGCAGCGCCAGGCCCATGACGATATGCACGTTCATCCAGCCACCCAGCGCGCCGGTCCACGACAGCCACTTGGCCATCTTGCGCAGCGGGTAGAGCCACATGAACACGAACAGCGCCAGGGCGAGCACGCCGAACGCCAACCCCACCGGGCCGGACGACTTGAGCAGTCCGTGCAGCGGGTGACGCAGCCGCATGGCCTCCGGCGCGAGGTAGTAGGGCAGCCCCCACGCGGTGACCAGCGCGGTGAGCCCCACGAGCACGAACAGCGGTAGGCCCGTTGCCGGATCGCGCTGCGATTCGGCCGCGGGCGCCGGGCTCACGACTCGCAGGGCAGGCGCGGCCTGCCCGCCGTCCGCGGCGGAGTGCTCCGCGTGGCCGGATCGGGGCGGCAGTGCGCCGTGCGAAATGAGTGGGGTCGAGGACAGTTTCGTGGCCTTCCGCAAGGGTTGTCGGGCGGGGTGGCAAGGAACCACAACGACTTGGGCCTCAAAGGGCCCGAGCCGCCGGCGAGAGGGCAAAAGTGGTGCCGGGAAACCATCATCCGTGCATAATCAACTAGTACCGCTTCAAATGAGTCATAGTTCCCACAAATGGCGTAAGATTATGTGTTCCATCACGTTTACGACCATGCCGGGTCAGCTCCGGTTTCCGGTGCGGCCAAGATCGTCGGTTGTTTTCGGCAACTCATGTAAGACGTTGGGACCACGTCGAGCGGTCGCCGGATTCCGGTCCCAATGCCTCCCACCCACGATCTTCGCCGCACAACCTAAGTGCTTGCAGCGGGCCCGTTCCGGGCCTTTCGGAGCGCCCCTCCCCGGTTGGAGGCCGCCCCGCCGCGTGCTAGCTTGGGTTCCATGGCCAAGAAACGTCGCAACATCGGCATCATCGGAGTGCCCATCGACCTCGGCGCGGGTCGTCGTGGTGTCGACATGGGCCCGTCCGCGATCCGTATCGCCGACCTCGAGAAGCGCCTGGAAGAACTCGGGCACAAGGTCGAGGACTATGGCGATCTCGACGTGATGATCCCCGAGACGCAGAAGGTCGGCACCGGCAAGATGCGCTACAAGAAGCCCATCCTGTCGGCGTGCAAGGACCTCATGAAGGCCGTCGACAAGTGCCTCACCGAGGGCCGCATGCCCTTGGTGCTGGGCGGTGATCACAGCATCGCGATCGGGTCCGTGGCCGGCTCCACCAACTACTACGCGCGTCAGGGCGAGTCGCTGGGCTTGATCTGGTTCGATGCCCACGGCGACGCCAACACGCCCGAGACCACGCCGAGCGGCAACATCCACGGCATGTCGTTGGCGGTGTCGCTCGGTTTCGGCGACCCCGACCTGGTGGGCATGGGCGGTCGCTCACCCAAGGTGCAGCCGCGCAACACGGTGCTCATCGGCATCCGCGATCTCGACAACGGCGAGCGCGACTTCCTCAAGAAGAGCGGCGTGACGTGCTACACCATGCGCGACCTCGATGAACGCGGCATGCGCGACGTGCTCGACGAGGCGATCCGCGCCGCCAGCGACGGCACGGCGGGCATCCACCTGTCGTTCGATCTCGACGTGGTGGACCCCGAGGACGCGCCCGGCACCGGTACGCCGGTGTGGGGCGGCATCAGCTACCGCGAGGCGCACCTGGCCATGGAGATGTTCAACGACCGCGCGAACATCGTGGCGCTGGACCTGGTCGAGGTGAACCCGGTGCTCGATTCGCAGAACATGACCGGGATCCTCGCCGCCGAACTCGCACAGAGCGCGCTGGGCAAGACGATCCTGTAGCGCTTCGCGCCGGGGCTCAGCTCGGCAGTACCACAAAGCGCGCGACGCGCACGCCGTAGGGCGTCACGAGCCGGGCGAAGTACATACCGGCTTCGGCGCTGGCCGGTACCGACATCTCGTGCCGTGCGGGGCTCGAGGCGCCCACGTGGTCGCGCGCCAACACGCGACCGGCCAGATCCATCAGCTCGAGCGTCGCGCCCGCGCTCCCGTCGGGGAGCTCGAATGCCAGGCGCCCGCCGCGGTTCACACGCGTGCCCAGCGTGCGGAACACTCGTGCACGCGGGGCATCCTGCCCCGCCACCGTGGGCAGGATGTGCACGGGCCGGACCTCGCGAACGAAGTTCCCCGTCGTGTCGTACACGCGCATGATGATGATGAAGTCGGTGCCGGACCCACGAGACCAGATCTCGGGGCCGGCCCCGAGTGGCGTTTCGCCTTCCGCCGTGAGCTGTCCCCACTCCACCAGATAGGGCCCGACTCCGCCGAGCACATCCGCCTGGAACCGGCCCTGTTGCGCGGGGCCCAGTTCCCCGGGACCACGGATGGCGACCGACATCGCGGTACCGGTGACCACGGTCTTCGTCGCCGTCACGGTCTGCCCCACGGCATCGGTGTAGGTCATCTCGACGATCATCGTGCCGCCGCGGCTCTGGGCACCGATCGTGGCGGCGTTGTCCCGCCCGCGGATGATGACGCCGTTCTGGACCCGCCAATGGAGCTGGGCCGGCAGGATGCCGGTGCCGCCCGTGAGCAGATAGCCGAAGTCGCCGATGGTGCCGGCGGGCAAGGCCGTCGGGCCCAGGATGACGATGCCCGGCAGGCGCAGGCCAGGCTGGTCGCCGGCATAGACGTTGATGAGTGGGGAACTCACGACGTCGGTGTGTCCCAGTCGGTCGGTGATGCTCGCCTCCAGCACGCCGGTGCTCGCGAGTATGCAGGTCACGGTGTCGGTCGTGCTCTCGAGCGGCACCAGGCCGCCGCTCGCGGGCCGGAACGCCCACGAGAACGTGAACGGCCCGGGGCCGCAGCGGTGGCGGAGCTCGTAGCGCACGGGGTCGGTGGACCATGCCCAGGCTGGGCCGAGTACCGCGAGATTCGAGACCGGACCGGAGCCGAGGCCGCGGCTCCGGAACACGTCCTCGATGATGCCGAGATGCGCGCCCCCGTAGCGTTCAGCGTCCGCCCAGCGGACCGCGTCGGCGTAGCACGTCATGCAGCGCAGCGGATGGGTCTCGACCGCGGCGAACGCGAGTTCATCCGCGAGCTCCCCGATCTGCGCGCGCAGATCGAGCAGCGCACCGTTGATGATGCGTCCTTTGGAATACGGATCCGCCGGCAGCAAGTCCCAGCGCAGGTAGTTGTATTCCGCGGCCGTCGATTGGATGTCGTGATAACCCGCGGGCGGTGCCGAGTACTCGCCGATCCGGGTGTCGCCTTGCACGACCGCGGCGAAATAGTCCGCGATACCCTCGGCCACGGGCTGGGCTTCGCCCCGGTCGAGCGGGTAGGCCTCGGTCGGCATGCGCGGGTTGAACACGGCGTGTGTGAGCTCGTGCACGATGATGTCGGCGTCCTTCGTGTCCGCGAACCGGCCGCCGAGTCCGGTGCCGATCGTCGACGCGGGCTCGATCACGCCCGAGAACGACCCGATGCCGACCTGGATGTTCACGCGGATGGGCAACTCCGCGAGCTCGAGTCCGTAGCGCTGCAGGCGTCCGAGGAATCGCTGCGCGTGATACATGACGTTCACCTGGTCGAACCGGAGGTCGTCCACCCCGAACGGCAGGTAGTCGAAGTCCCCGTTCGTGGTGGGCACTGCCCGGGGGGCCGCGGTCACCGACAATCCCGGGGCGAGCAGCAAGTCCCCGGGCGGGGACAGGAAGAGTGTGCACGGGAGTGCGGGTGAGAACGCATTCGGGCTCGCGGCGCGGCCGAGCACGGGAATGGTCGGCCCGGGGAAGACCGGAGCGAACGCGAATGCCGGCCGGATCGATGTCACGCTGCCAGCGAGAACCCAGAGCACTGCGGAGAACGCGCGAAGTCGACGAGCAGGACCCACGAACAAGGGAAACCTCGGAACCATCGGTCGAACGCCCGGTCCGGGGGAAGTCGTCGCAAGCGAGCCTAGTGCGGGCCCGGACCTCGGACAAGACCTGATTTCATACCCACGGGCCCGGTCGCAACTCCCCGACACCGCAACTCGTTGCGGCCGAAATGGACCGGGTGGGCCGCTCTCAGGCGCGCGTGCGGGTGACGAGGGCCGCGAGCGCGCGGCGGAGCCTCGGGTGCGCGTCGAACTGGCGCGCGAATGCGTCCTCGCGCCGGCCGCCCTTGGCGCGGATCACGCCCGCGAGCGCCTGGCGGTCCGCCTTGCTCCAGCGTGCGAGGCCGGGCAACAGGACCACGAGCGGCGCCCAACGCTGCCACGCCGTGCGCTCCTCGGCGCTCCATCCGGCCAGCGTCACCCCGAGCCGGGCACGCGCCTCGCGTTCGCAGACCGCTCCGGCACGGGCTCGATCGCCGGCGAAGCGCTCGGTGATCATGTGCGTCACCGCGATGCCGGCCGAGGGCAGCGCGAGTTCGCCGATCACGTCGTCGCGCTCCGTGCCGGTCATGCTCCAGTACAGGTTCGTGCGCGCCAGGCGGCGCAGGGTGGCGGGGCCGGTGCGATAGCCCGGCGTGCGCTGCATGCGCGCGAGCTCGCGCTGCATGAGCGCACGGGTCGCGCGCGCGCGTGGCCGGAAGCCGAGCTTCTGGTAGAACCACCACGCGCCGGACTCGATGGCCTCTTCGTTGTGGTCGCCCAGCTGGTAGGGGTAGATCGTGAACGTGTCCGTGCCGAACAGCGCGCGCGTCATGCCCACGACCTTGCCGTACACCGGGCCGGCCTCGGCGCCGCGGAACGTGTCGAACACGTTGAACGCGATCTCGGCCGAACCATACAACGCGCTCGTGAGCACATAGCCCACCGGCACGCCGTTCTTGAGCGTGAGGAAGCCGTACACGCTCTCAAGCAGCAGCCGGCGCTCGGGCCGTGCGCCGATCATGAGGAAGCTCAAGCCATCGCCGCAGTCGACGTGGCGCACATCGCGCGCATCGCCCCACGCGAACACATCGAGGTCGCGCGTGCGCGTGACCATGGCCTCCATGGTCAGCGTCAGGGCGCGCTCGCCGTCGCGCACCGAGAGCGGCGTGATGCGCCGCGGTGGTGTGGCCGCAGCCTGCACCAGGTCGGGCCGGCCGCCGAACGCACCGCGCTGGAAGTGCATGACTCGCACCGGCCAGCGCGAGAGCGTGCGCGACGGCGTGGGATCGCCGCGGCGCGCGGCACCGTCGCCGCGCAGCCGGTAGGGCAGGCCCAGCCCGTCGTGCACGCGTTCGAACACGGCGTCGTCCGGCAGCCGCGCCGAGAGCTGCCGCGCCACGAACGCGCCGTCGGCTTCGCCGGCGGCCTTGAGCCGGGCCAGCCAGTCACGCAGGCCGTAGTCGTATTCGTCGAGGCCGGGAACCTCGGCGTCATGCGCCAGTTGCGGCAGCCAGTCCTCGAGCGCCGCCGTGTCGTCGAACGCGGTCCAGTCCAGCTCCAGGCGCTCCGGCCAACGCGCCGCCAGCCGGCGCGCGGTGGGCGCGAAGAACGCGAACCGGATGTCGGCACCCGCGATGCCCGTGTCGGCGAGACGTACGTGCCGCGAACGCACGTCGGCGCGCTGCGCGAACGTGGCCAGTGCCCGCTCGGCCACCGCGAGCGTGGCGCGGTCGTCGGGGTACGCGCGCGCGGCGAGCAGGCATTCGTGCAGGCGCTCGATCAGCGCCACCGAACCGAGTCGCGCGCGCAGCACGCGCCGGAACGCAGCGCGCCGCTCGCGCGCCGCGGCGGCGCCGAACGTCCAGCGCAGCGCCTCCAGCCGCGCCAGCTCGCGCGCGGTGTTCACAACACCGCCGGCGCCGCGTTGCCAGTGCTGTCGATCGGCGCTTCGACCGGCACCCAGCCCTCGTCGGGCACCAGCATGTCGGCGTCGCCCGAGAAGCGGTCCAGGCGCACCAGCACGATGTTGCCGTCCACGGTCATGTGGTCATAGCGCCAGCGCGTGGGCCACACGAACAGCAGAAACGCCAGCGCCAGCGCCGCGGCCAGCATGGCGAAGAAGGCCCCGAGCTTCAGCATCACTTCACCCAGCGGTCGAACCACGCGGCTTGGCGCGTGAACCAGTCCGCGCGGTGCCGGGGTTCGCGCAGGCCGTGGCCCTCGCGCGGGTAGTGCACGAACTGTGTGGGCACGCCCAGCGCTTTCAGCGACTGATACGTCTCCTGCGCCTGCGGATACGGGATGCGCACGTCGGCTTCACCGTTCAGCACCAGCGTGGGCGTCTTGGCGTGGGCGATGTGCGCGATCGGCGAGCGGGAGCGCCACTGGTCGAACGACTCCCACGGCTTGCCATTGAACTCGAACGCGCGGTACTGGTGAATATCGCTCTGCGCCCACAACGCGGGCAGGTCGGGCGCCCCGGCCGAGACGATGGCGGCGTCGTAGCGCAGCGTCTGCGTGATGGCCCACGCGCTCAGGTAGCCGCCATAGCTGTGCCCGAACACGCCCAGCTTGCCGGCATCCGCGAGCCCCATGGCGATCAGCGCATCGACGCCGGTCTCCACGTCGCGCCAGTCCTGACCGCCCCAGTCGGCGCGCTTGCGCACCATGAACGCGGTGCCATAGCCACCACTGGAACGGAAGTTGGGCAGGAACACCTGATAGCCCTTGGCGGCCATGAACTGCGCCATGACGTTGAGCCCGACGCCGTAGCGCGTCTGGTAGGGCCCGCCATGCAGCAGCACGAGCGTCTTGAGCGCGCCTTTCTCGGGGGAACCCGCCGGGCGCACGAGCACGCCTTCCACGGTCACGCCGTCGTCACTCTTCCACTGCACCGTGCGCGTGGGCGCGAACGCGCACGCGGCGATGCTGGCGTTCACCGCCGACACGGCGCGTGGGGATGCGTTCATCGCGTCCGCCACGTTCAGCTCGCCCGGTTGGTTCCAGCGCGACATCACATACGCCGCGCGGCCGCCGGGGCCCACGATCGGCGCGCCCGCCGCCTCGCCCTGCAGGTCGAGCCCCAGCTGCACCGCGCCGCCGGTACGCGCCACGGTGGCCACGCGCACCGAGGCACCCTGCTGGCTGAAGAAGTGGAGCGAGTCCGAGGTGGCGTTCCATGCCGGCGTGTACGCGTCCTCGTCGAACGCCTCGGTGAGCGGCCGCGGCGGCCCACCCACGGCGGGCGCGACCCACAGCAGCGCCTTGTCCACGTGCTTCGTGCGATCGCTGGTGCCCGCCCATGCCAGCCACTTGCCGTCGGGCGACCATGCGTAGCCGTTCTCCGGCAGGGCGCCCACCTTGCGCAGGGTACCGCCGGCGGCCGGCACGATGGCGATGTCGGACTCGTTGCCATGGTCCATCGCACCCGTGGGGTTCCACACGAACGCGATGCTCTTGGAGTCCGGTGACCACTTCGGGCTCGCCACCATGAACGCGCCCTGCGTGATGCGACGCGGCTGGCCCGACGCCAGGTCGAGCACCCACAGGTGATTGAACTGCGGGATCTCGTCCTCCACCACGTGATCCCACTTCTTCTTGCGCCAGTCCTTCGCCTGCTTGCTCAGTGTGTCGAGCAGGGTGAACGCGATGCTCTTGCCGTCGGGCGACCAGCGGAACTCGCCCACGCTCTCGTTGAGCGTGGTCAACTTCCAGGGCTCGCCGCCTCGGAGCGGCAGCAGGTAGATGCTCGGCTTGCCCTCTTCGCTGTCGCGCGCGGACAGGAACGCCACCGTGTCACCGCCCGGCGAGAACTGGGGCGCATAGTCGTTCTTCGCATGGCGGGTCAGCGCGCGGGACGTGTTGCTGGCCGCATCCCACAGCCAGATGTCCTGGTTCGTCGTGTTCTCCGCCGTGTCGGGCGCTTGCACGGTGAACGCGATGCGCTTGCCGTCGCGTGACCACACCGGGGCCTGCACCTGGCGCAGCGTGAGCGCGTGCTCCAGCCCGAACGCCGGCCTGGCGGCCGGCTTGGGCGCGGTCTCGGCCGCGAAGCTGGGGAGGGCGACGAACCACAAGGCGGCGAACACGGCGGACCAGCGCGAACGAGCGTGCATGGGGGGCTCCGGGCGACACGGGACACACGGGACCGAATGGGCGGACCAGCATCGAACCGGGGCAGGGTAGCAGATGGCCCGGCGTGCCCGTGCATCGCGCCGGCCCGCGCCGCCCGGGCGGCGCGGGGCCGCCCGGGAAGCGCGAGCGTGGCGTCAGCGGCCCTCGCCGCTCGTCCCGGTCTTGCGGACGACGCGGTGCGCCACCGGGTGACCGGCTTCGTCGCGCCAGTACACGGTCACGCGGGCGTCCTTCTCGATCTCGCCCGTGGACCGCAGGCTGGCCGCGCGGGCGAACACCATCTGCTTCGGCGTCTTGCCCGCCTTCTCCACCGTGATCGACGAGCCGTCGATCGCGACCACCGTGCCGGTGAACTGGCGGTAGCCGGCGGCCTTGCTCGGCGCGGACGTCGCGGCGTGCGGCGTGCGCTTGGGCGCGGCCTCGGCGTTCGTGACCCCACCGGCGAGCGGGCCCACGAGCAGCGCGGCCAGTGCCAGCGGCGCGAACATGCGTGCGTGCTTCATGCGTATCACCTCCCCTCGAGTGACACGGGGGTGAGGCGAGCATCCGGCGGGACGGCCGCACCGGTCAATGAGAAATCGTCGCGACAACCGCGTGAACAGTCGCGCACGCGTCGTCGTCAGTGCGCAGGCTGCACGCACGCAACCGGCTGTGGCCTCGCGCGTGCACGCGCCGTGAAGCGCGTGGACGGCCGGGCCCGGCGCGCGACCCGCACCGGCGTGCGCGCTTCGTTCACGCCGGGCACGGCGCTCGGGGTCAGCGCGCGCGACGCTTCTGGGGTGAGCGCTCTCGCACGGGCGCGGCCACCGTGCGCTTGCGCTCGGCGGTGTAGGCCCACCACGGCTTCGCGGGTGCGCCCTCCATGAACCGGATCACGGACAGGAACACGTCGATCACGCACGGGTCGTGGCGCTGTCCCGTCTTCCGGCACAGGCGCTCGTAGAGCCGGTAGGCATCCTGCCCCACGAGCTCTGCTGGTTGTTCGAACCCGAGCAGGCGAAGATCCCCCGCCGTCGCAGGACCGACGTTGGGGATCTGCTCGAACGTCGTGTAGTCCGCGCGCTTCATGGGGTGATCCCTCCCGAGGGCAGTAAGGTCGCGGCGGGCCGCCGCTCCCGGGCGGCACGCATCGCACGCCACACGTTGACGTGCGCTTCGACCGTGCTCTCGATGGGCTGGCCGTAGCCGCCGCCGAGCGTCACGCACACGGGCAAGCCGCGTTCCTCCAACCATGCGAACACGCGACGGTCGCGCTCGGCGAGCCCCGCGTGCGTCATGCGCAACCGGCCCAGCCGGTCGGTGTGCAGTGCGTCGACGCCCGCCTGATAGTACACGACGTCGGGTGCATGGGCCGTGAGCGCGGCAGGAACGTGCGCGTCGAGCGCGGCCAGCAGCTCATCGTCGCCCACGCCATCACCCAGCTCCACGTCAAGCGTGCTGATCTCCTTGCGCATCGGGTAGTTGTGCCGGGCATGCAGCGAGAACGTGAACACGCTCGCATCGTGCGCGAAGCACGCGGCCGTGCCATTGCCCTGATGCACATCCAGGTCGAGCACGAATGGCCGCGCCGCGAGCCCGTCGCGGCGCAGCAGCGCCACACTCACCGCCACGTCATTGAACAGGCAGTACGCCTCGCCGCGATCGGGGAACGCGTGGTGCGTGCCGCCCGCCAGGTTACCCGCCACGCCGTGCACCAACGCGGCGCGCGCGGCCTCGACCGTGCCGTAGAGCGCGGCGCGGGCGCGTGCCACCAGCGCGTCGGACCATGGCAATCCCAGCTTCCGTACCTCGGTGTCACTCCACGTACCCGCCAACGTGCGCGTCACGTAGTCGTCCGCGTGTGCCGCACGCAACCACGACTCCGGTGCGACCTCCGACCGCGTGAGCCACTCCGGTGCGAGCACACCCTCGGCCAGCAGCCGTTCACGCACCAGCGTGTACTTGGCCAGTGGGAACGGGTGCGCGGCCGGCAGCGGGAACGCATGGTGATCGCTCGCCCATGCCAGCAACGGCCGCGCGCTCACTTGCCCTTCACCTCGCCGTACATGGCCAGCGCCAGCTCGCGGCGTTCGGAATGGTCGACGATCGGCTGCGGGTAGGTGTCCCCCAGCACGACACCGGCCGCACCCAGGACGAGCGGCGCGGCCTCCCACGGCCGGTGCACCACGTCGTCCGGCAGGCCGGCGATCTCGGGGCACCATTGCTTCACGTACGTGCCGTGCGGATCGAAGCGCATGCCCTGCGTGACCGGGTTGAAGATCCGGAAGTACGGCGCGGCGTCGGTGCCCGTGCCCGCGGACCACTGCCAGCCGCCGTTGTTGCTGGCGAGGTCGCCGTCGACCAGGTGGTTCATGAACCAGCGCTCGCCGCGCCGCCAGTCGAGCAGCAGGTCTTTGGTGAGGAAACTGGCGACGATCATGCGCACGCGGTTGTGCATGAGCCCGGTGGCCAGCAGTTCTCGCATGCCGGCGTCCACGATCGGGTAGCCCGTGCGGCCCGCGCACCACGCGGCGAACTCGGCGTCGGTGCCGTGCCAGCGCAGCGCGTCGTACTCGCGTCGGAACGCACCGTGCTCGACGTGCGGGAAGTGCCACAGCACGTGCGCGAAGAAGTCGCGCCAGCGCAGTTCCTGCACGAACTTGGTCGCGGGTTCCAGTAGCAGCCTATCGGCGGCGGCCACCGCGCGCGTGCCGTGCGCCACGCGCCGGATGCCGATCGTGCCGAACTTGAGATCCGCCGACAGCGCCGACGTGGCGGGCACGCTGGGGAAGTCGCGATGGGTGGCGTACGCCACCAGGCCCTGCGGCCGGGACGACACCACGCCGAGGAAGTGGCTCAGCCGGTCGTTCGCGTGCGACTCACCGGCGGGCCACGGCGCGCTCTTCGGTTCGGTGAACCCCAGCCGTTCGAGTGTGGCCAGCCGCGGCGACGGCAGCTCGTGCGCGGCCAGCTTCTCCACGCGCGCGTGCGGCGAGGCCATGGGCAGTTGCTCGCAAGCCTTCTTGAACGGCGTGTACACGGTGTAGGGCGTGCCCGCGCCGCTCTTCACCATGCCGGGCGGTGTGAGCAGCCGGTCGTGGAAGCGCTTGACGCGCACGCCCGCGGCGACGAGCGCCGCCTCGACGCGCCCATCACGCGCTCGCAGCGCGGGCTCGTACTCGTCGTTCCAGTACACGGCGTCGGCGCCGGCCTGCTGCGCCGCGCGCACCACCGTGAGCGCGGGGTCGCCATGCGCGAGCGCCAGCCTTGAGCCGCGCGCCGCGATGGCCGCCGAGAGTTCCGTGAGCGCACCGAGCACGAAGCGCACGCGGGTGGCCGCCATGTCGGGTCGCGCGAACCACTCCGGGTCGCTGGCGTAGAACGGCACGACGTCGTGCTGCGCGTCGTGCGCGGCTTCCGAGAGCGCGGGGTTGTCGTCGAGCCGGAGGTCCTTCCGGAACCAGTGCAGGATGCGCATGGGCCGAGTCTACGGGAACCGGATGAGCGCCGTGGGTGCCGGGCCAGCGGGCAAGCGCTGACCGCACTGCTCGGGGCTCAGGCAGTCGCAGCCCAGCGAGGACTCGAGCAGCTCATGCATGGCCCGGAAGCGGTCGATGGCCTGCTCGAGCTCGGTGAGCTTGCGCGCGGCGAGCGTGCGCATGCGCTTCGAGTACGGCCGGCCCGAGAACAACTGGCGGATCTCCGCGAGCGAGAATCCACAGCCGCGCGCGAACGTGATCACGCGCAATCGCGCCAGCACCGATTCCGGGTAACGACGGCGGCCGCTCACGCGTTCGGGTGCGGTGAGCAGTCCGATGCGTTCGTAGTAGCGCAGGGCCGAGCTCTCGAGCCCGGCACGCCGGGCGACTTCGCCGATGGTGAGCATGGCCCCAGCATGCCTTGACTTGAAGTGCGCTTCAACTCGTAGCGTCCGTGTCGATGGTGGCCGGGACCACACGCGCCGCCGTTCCATGAACCGGTCTGCCGCGCGGGCGCGCGAGCGGTGCGGTCGTGGCCCTCTCGGGATTCGGAGAACCCATGCGCCACGGGTGGCTGGCCTTGCTCCTCACGTTCATGCCCATGCTGGCCGTTGCCGGCGAGACGCCGTACGCCTGCAACATGCGGGCGCTCGGCAAGGCGGAGCGCGCCCGGCACGAGGCGCTCTCGAAGCAATTGTTCGCCCGCGTGGCCGAGCAGCGCGAGCTTGCCGACGGCTATGCGCTCCGGCTGCCGCACGACCGCCTGGTGCCGGCGGCGCAGTGGGCCGAGCTCGAACGCAAGTGCTGCCCGTTCCTCACGTTCACGATCGAGAGCGAACGCGATGGCGGCGCGGTGTGGCTGCGCATCACCGCGGCACCGGATGCCAAGGCGTTCATGAAGGAAGAGCTGGGGCTATGACGCGCGCTCGATGCGGCAACTGAAGCAACCGGGCTTAGCGTTGTGCGCGTGCACGTAGGCCACGTCGGGCTCGGCGAACATCCCACACACGACCGTCGCGAACTCGCGGCCCTCGGCGACGGTGGCCGCGAGCAGCATGTCGCTGTCGTCATAGGCGCGAATGGACAGGAGCCGGGTGGCCACGACGTCCGGCACCTCGCCGGCGGCGAGCGTGCGCTCCGCGGCGGCTTCGCGCACATAGACCGGGCCCGAGGCCCGGTAGGGGCCGGCCACGTCGTGGTGCACGTGGCTCAGCAGGATCAGCGTCTCGCCGGGTTCGGCATCGGCGAGGCTCACGCGGCACGGATAGCCGGGGTTGCTGTCAGCGACCACGCGGCGCATCCCGCGTGTCGCGAGCTCGGAGTCGGTGAGCGCGAACAGTGGCGCGAACGGCGCGAGCGGCAGGCCGATGATGCGGAACGAAGTGGTCGGGGGTGCGGTCGTGGCAGACATGGGAGCTCCGGAGAAGAAGTCGAGGTCAGAGTGGTAGCGAGCCCTGTTCGGCGAGCGCGGTGAAGCGCGCTCGTTCGTGCTGGAGCAGCCACTGCTTCATGGGCAGCCCGCCGCCGTAGCCCCACAGCGTGCCGTCGGCGGCGATGACGCGATGGCACGGGATGAACAGCGCCAGGATGTTGGCCCCGTTGGCTGCGGCGACGGCCCGCACTGCCGTGGGGTGATCGATCGCGGCGGCGAGCTGCGCATACGACAACGTCTCGCCGGCCTTCACCGCACGCAACCGCGTCCAGCAACGCCGTTGGAACGCGGTGCCGGTGATGCGCAGCGGTTGTTCGTCGAGCGCGGCGAACTCACCGGCGAAATAGCGCTCCAGGCGCGTGGCGGCCCCGGCGGCGTCCGGGGCGCAGCGCGTGTTGAACGCGCCCAAGTGGCGGGCCAGGAACTTCTCGTGCCGTAGCTCCGGGCCATGGCGGCCGTCGAGCGTGACACCGACGAGGTCGTGCTCCAACCCATAGAGCCCGATGGGGCCCACGGGCGTGTGCGCGATCGTGAGGTCGAGCATGAGTGAGGTCTTCATCGCGGGGCCTTTCGTGCCGAACGCGCTCTTGAACGAGTGGCGTGTGTTGGAGTGATCGCGGGCCGCGCCCGGCGGGGCTTGCGGCCGGTGCTCGGTGCCAGCTTCGGTTCGGTCCACAGCGCGAGCACCGCGTACGAACGCCACGGCCGCCAACGCTCCGCGCGCTCGCGCACCTGGCGCTCGCTCGGCAGCACGCCGCGCACGGCCAGCGCCTGGCGCACGCCCAGGTCGCCGGCGGGGAATGCGTCGGGCTCGCCCAGCGCGCGCATGGCCAGGTATTGCGCGGTCCAATCGCCGATGCCGGGCAGGGACACCAGCTTCGCCACCGCATCGTCGAGATCGCGGAACGCACCCAGGTCGAGCGCGCCGCTCGCCACCGCGGCCGCGAAGCCGCGCAGTGCCGCTGCGCGTGAACGCGTGAGGCCCAGCGTCTCGAGCGGTGCGGCCGCCACGGCGGCGGGTGTGGGGAACACGTGCGTGAGCGCGCCAGCCGGCGCATGCAGCGGTGCGCCGGCGGCGGCCACCAGCCGGCCCGCCAGCGTGCGGGCGGCCGCCACGCTCACCTGCTGGCCGAGCAGTGCGCGCACGCCGGCTTCGAACGCGTCGAACGCGCCCGGCACGCGCACGACGCGGCCCTTGAACGCACGCGCGAGCCGGGGGTCGCGCGACAGCGCGGCCGCGATCGCCACCACGTCGGCATCGAGATCGAACATGCGCGAGACGCGGCTCAGGACGCGTGGCAATGCTGCGGCCGCGGTGGCCGGCAGGCGCAGTTCCACGCCATCGGTGCGTGCGCGC
>JBEBGT010000608.1:0-2425 GCA_040081365.1 Candidatus Eiseniibacteriota bacterium
GAGGGCCTCGCGCTCGGGCCGGCCCTCGAGCAGCAGCGGCAGCGCCACGTTCTCGCGCACGTCGAGCGTCGGCAGCAGGTGGAAGAACTGGTACACGACCCCCACCCGCTCACGGCGCATCCGGGTGAGTGCGTCGTCGTCGAGGCCCGCCAGCGCGATGCCCTGCACGAACACCTCGCCGGAGCTCGGCGCGTCGATGCCGGCCGCGAGGTTCAAGAGCGTGCTCTTGCCTGAACCGCTCCGGCCCACGATCGCGGTGAAGCCGCCGGGCGGCAGGTCGAGCGTGAGGCCGTCCAGTGCGCGCACGGTCCCGTCACCGAGCGGGAACACCTTCGTGACTTGGGCGAAGCGCAGTGCGGACTCGGTCATCGTGCCCCGACTATGCACCAAGCCGCACGCGCTGGGAATCGACGTCGCCGGAAGGAGCATGGCTCGCCCGGGCGCCCGGTCCGCGCGGTTGACGGCCGCGGCGCGGCCGCGCAGTGTCGGAGCATTCCCGAAGCCGCTCACCCTCGCGTGCAGGGCTCCCATGCCGAGCGAAGCGCTGTCCTGGCACCGCCTGCAGTTCGCGTTCACGATCACGTTCCACTACCTGTTCCCCGTGCTCACGATGGGGCTGGCGCTGCTCATCGTGATCATGAAGGGGCTGGCCCTGCGGGCGAACGACGCGCGTTGGGACGACGCGGCGCGGTTCTGGATCCGTATCTTCGGTATCAACTTCGCGGTCGGGGTCGTGACCGGCATCCCGATGGAGTTCCAATTCGGCACGAACTGGGCGCGGTTCGCGCGCATCGCCGGACCGGTGATCGGGCAGACGCTCGCCATGGAAGGGCTGTTCGCGTTCATGCTCGAGTCGAGCTTCCTCGCGCTGCTCGTGTGGGGCGAGCACCGCATGAGCCGCGTCGCGCACATGGCCTGCGCGCTCGCACTGTTCGTGGGCAGCTGGCTGTCGGCGTACTTCATCCTGTGCACGAACGCGTTCATGCACCACCCCGTCGGCTACGCGGTGGCGCCGGACGGCACCTTGCAGCTCACCGACGCCGCGGCGTTCCTGCTGAACCCGTGGGCGCTGCTGCAGTTCGCGCACAACCAGGCCGCGAGCGTGGCGACCGCGTCGTTCGTCGTCGCCGCCACCGGGGCCGGCTACCTGCTGCGCGGCGTTCACACCGAGGCCGCGCGCCGCTTCGTCACGCTCGGCGTGACGCTGGGGTTCATCGCCAGCATGGCGGTGGCGTTCCCGACCGGCGACCTGCAGGCGAAGGCCGTGGCGCGCCACCAACCCGCCGCGCTGGCCGCCATGGAGGGGCGCTTCGAGAGCGGCCCGCACGCCGGCATCACCATGATCGGGCAACCCAACGTCGAGGAGCGCCGGCTCGACAACCCGATCACGCTGCCCGGCATGCTGAGCTTCCTGGCGTTCGGCACGTTTCACAGTGACGTGGCCGGACTCGACGCCTTCCCGCGCGACCAGTGGCCCGACAACATCGAGCTGGTCTATTACGGCTTCCATGTCATGGCCGGGCTCGGCACGCTCATGATCGGCCTCATGGGGCTGGCGCTGGCCGCACTCCTGTTGCGCCGCCTGTTCACGTCGCGCCCGCTCCTGTGGGCGCTCGCACTCGCGTTCCCGTTCCCCTACATCGCGGTCACCGCCGGCTGGCTCACCGCTGAACTCGGCCGCCAGCCGTGGGTCGTCTACGGCGTGCTGCGCACCGCGGACGCCTCGAGCCCCACCGTGCACAGCGGCACGGCGCTGTTCACGCTCATCGGCCTCATGGGGCTCGATCTCGTGATCGGCCTGACGTTCGTGTGGCTGATCGCGCGCACGCTCGCCGCCGGACCGGACTCGCATGGGCCCGCACGCGGGGGCGCTCATGGCTGACCTGTGGTACGCGATCGTCGCCGGCATGCTCACCGTGTTCGTGCTCCTGGACGGCTACGACTTCGGGGCTGGGATGCTGCACCGCTGGCTAGCGCGCGACGAGGACGAGCGCCGGCGCGTGCTGGCCGCGATCGGGCCGTTCTGGGATGGCAACGAGGTCTGGCTGCTCGCGGCGGGCGGCGCGCTGTTCATGGCGTTCCCGGCCGTGCTCGCTGCCGGGCTCTCGGGCTTCTACTTCGCCATCTTCCTCGTGCTGTGGTGCCTCATCGGCCGTGGGCTCGCGGTCGAGTTCCGTTCACACGTGCAGGACCCGCTGTGGCGCTCGTTCTGGGACACCGCGTTCATGCTCACAAGCGCGCTCCTCGCGCTGTTCTTCGGCGTGGCGCTGGGCAACGTCGTGCGCGGCGTGCCGCTGGCCGCGGACGGCTGGTTCACGCTGCCGCTCTTCACCACCTTCCGCACCACGGGCGAGGTCGGGATCCTCGACGTCTACACGCTCACGGTGGGCTTGTTCGCCGTGCTCGCACTGGCGGTGCACGGGGC
>JBEBGT010000609.1:0-2418 GCA_040081365.1 Candidatus Eiseniibacteriota bacterium
CCCTCTGCTCGTGAGACCTGAGGGTGGCGCTCGTCGCAGCGAGTTGCGCACGCACGCGGGCGGCCCGACATGCATCGCCCGGCGCAGCACACCGCCCACCGCGTGGACAGCGTGGTAACGGCGGCGACACTGGCCGATCTGCCCTACCGTGACACGCTGGTGCCGTGGGGAGCCAGATCACCGCCCAGCATCACCGCCCTGGCCCCTGCGCCGCCTGCCACCGCTTCAGCCCGAGCTCCGAGAACCGCAGCGCCTTCCGCGACAACCTGCGGGAGAACGGCAGGTGCCCCGCGTGCCGGTACATCCACCGTGGCGTCACGCCCAGACGCTCCGCAGCATCCTCGACCGAAATGAGCCGGTCGTCCTCCTGCCGACGAGGAGCGGAGTTCGACTGTCCGGCCGAGGCGATGCGGACCGCGAGGCCCGCCTGAATCGCCGCCACCTGTGCGAGCAACAGCGCGGCCTCCTCGACGCTCAGAGCATTGATCCGCCCGGGGTCGGCGAGGATGCTTGCGAGAAGCGCGCTGCGATCGCTAGTCATGGGAACTCCTCATTCTTCTGAAAGACCCCCGCGCTCATCGAGCGCGGGCATTGCACCACCAGCACTTACAGCACTCCGCCTCCCCTGACCGCAAGGGGAGTCCGTGAGGGGACACTGCAGTTCGGCGATGAGCCCATGCAGCTGGCGGTCGGGCCCCTCATCAAGCGTCCACACCAACGACCATCCGTCCCACTCACGAGCAATCAGCGCCTTGATCTCGGCCTGCCGGCGGTCATCGCCAAGGGCCAGCCCCAGTCCGAAGTCCTGCCAACCGAACAGCCCAGCCGGCCTCGCCAGCACCTCGGCGTATGCGCGCAGTTTGGCTCGCAGTACGTGTAGCGGCTCCGTCGCGAGATCGACTTCCACCGCGAACGGAACCTCCACACCCTGGATCATCAGCACCGCGAACAGGTCGGGCACGATGGGCAACCCACGGTCGCCGAACTCGGCACGCAACTCCCAGTCCGGGCGAGCCAACTCGACCCGAACCCCTCCGATCCTCGTTGCGGCAAGCGCAACCCACGTCCGCACGATGGCCAGGTGATGCGCGAGACCGCCACGGGGCACCGGCCACACCTGCCCGCCTTCCTCGCGCACCACGTCGCGGCCTCGGGGCCCCAAGCTGTAGAGGTTGGGCGACGTCCGGTCCGCCGTGGTGACATCGAGGTAACCGGCGTCGAACAACACCCGCAGGCGGGACGCAACCGTGTCCTTCCGAACGCCGGGGAAACATAGCGCTGCGATCTCCGCCGTGCGCGCGATGCGCAGTCGAGCCAGAGCGGTCAGCATCTCGACGTCCCGCACCTGCAGCTCGACCTTGATTCCGCGGCGGCGACGTTCTCGTGGTTGCCGTTTCATCTCATTCCTCACACGTTCAGCGGATTCTTGATGGGCAACCCGCAGGTCGTGCATGGCGTCCAGCCGGCCGACTGCCCGCACACGCGACATCGAGCGAAGACCCAATCCTCGACGAGTGCTCCGCATCGGCATTCGTAGACTCCATACATCGGGGTGACGTGCCCCCGGTGACAGAACCGGGTCTCGGCCATCACCTGCCGCCAACGACTGACAAGAACGCCGAGCCGCCAAGTCGCAACGGTGCCGAGCCACATGGTCGCCGCAACCCAGCCCATGACCCGAGCGGTCGTGGTGAGTGCCTTCAGTGCCCATCGAAGTTCCTTCATGGCGCCAAGTCCTCATCCGAGTCGCCGATGCCGGCGCCGCGCATTCGGGTCGATGACTGGCGCGTCGGCATCGCGAATCATTCCGATGCGTTCCCATTCGGCCGTGGCGTGAGCTTCGAGCGCGGCGCGCTCCATGGATACGACGCCTCGTCGCAGCGCGGCACGCACGCCGTGATCGAGCCGCTCGGCCGCCTCCCGCAATCGAGCCAGGTCGAGCCGTGGCGAGCGCACGTGCTGCGCCCGGAACGGCGCCTGCTTGAGCCACAGCAGGTACTCGCGATCCGGCATCTGTGTGAGTTCGGTCACGAGCGCAAGTCTTCCTTCTGCGGCGTTCTTCTGTCGCGGAGGAACCGGCAGCGCGTGCACGAGCGTCTTCGCGTCCTCGATGTTGGCGCGAAACGCGCACTCGATGCCCGCGTTGGTCCTAAGTACTTTCACGAGCGTCGAGTCGACAGCGGCCAACTGTGCGGGCTGCTGATTGATGAGTGTCACCGCGCAATGCTTGTGCCTCGCGAGCGCCAATAGTCTCGCAAACTGCTCAGCCTGCCCGCTGCCCAACGCCTCCTGGACTTCTTCAAAGATCACCCAGGCCTGGGGCGTCCGGTCCGTGATCGGTCGCGACAGAATCGCCCGCGTGATCCTGCCCGTCAGGATGCCGGCCCAGAATCGCTGGGCCCGCTCGGCGCCGGCGGG
>JBEBGT010000610.1:0-2416 GCA_040081365.1 Candidatus Eiseniibacteriota bacterium
GTGCTGGAGCCGGCCGGTGGCGAGGTCGAACGGGGCACGCACCACCAGCCGGTGCTGGCGCCGCCCGCGCACGAGGCCCCGTTCCGAGCGGTGGCGCTGATCGAAGCGGGCGATGACGCGAGTGCCGCACGACTCTTGCCGTGGGGACCACGTGCCTGGGCCGCGCGCGCGGATGCGGGCGAACTGGCGGCCGCGTTGTTCCGCCCGCTCGATCCCGACGCTCCGGCGCGGGCCCGCGCGCTTGGCAGCACGGTGGTCGTCGCGGGTGAGAACTACGGCGGCGGGCGGCATGCCGAGCCGGTGGCGCGCGCGACCGCGGCGCTGGGCGTGCGCGCCGTGATCGCGGCCTCGTTCGCCGGCGGGCACGACCGGTTGCTGGCGCTGCATGGCGTGCTGCCGCTCACCTGGCTCGCCAGCGCCGACCGGCGCGAGGTGCGAGCCGGCGACGAGCTCGAGATCCCGCCACCGCCGGCCGTGCCCGGCGCGGGCGGCCGCGTGGCGGTGCGCCACCTGACGCGCGGCTTCACGTTCGATGTGCGCTGTGACCTCGAGGTGCCGCTGCGCGAACTCGCGCGTGCCGGTGGCTTGTTGCGTGCGGTGCGTGACACACTCACGGAAGGCCCGCGATGAACCGGCTGGCGGCCCAAGAAGGAGTCCTCGCATGTTGATCGACCTCGCCCGGATCCAGTGCCAGGCCGGCAAGGGTGGCGCCGGCTGCATCAGTTTCCGGCGTGAGAAGTACGTGCCCAAGGGCGGCCCGGATGGTGGCGACGGCGGCAAGGGCGGTGACGTGTGGCTCGAGGTCGGCCCGCACGTGCGCACGCTGTTGGACTGTCGCGAGCAGCCGCACTACAAGGCCATCCCCGGCCGTCCGGGCTCGGGCAACAACAAGACCGGCCGCAACGGCGAGGACCTGGTGATCCTGGTGCCGCGCGGCACGGTGGTGAAGGACTCCGACAGCGGGGAGCTGATCGCGGATCTCGTGAACGCGGGCGACCGCTTCTGTGCGGCACGCGGGGGCAAGGGCGGGCGCGGCAACGCGCGCTTCGCCACACCCACGCACCAGGCCCCGCGGCGCGCGGATCCCGGTGAGGAGGGCGAGGAACGCATGGTCGAGCTGGAGCTGAAGCTCATCGCGGACATCGGTCTCGTCGGGCTGCCCAACGCGGGCAAGAGCACGCTCCTGAGCCGCATCTCGCGCGCTCGGCCCAAGGTGGCGGATTACCCGTTCACCACGCTCGAGCCCGGCCTGGGCATCGTCGCACTCGAGGACCACCGCACGTTCGTGGTGGCCGACCTGCCCGGGCTCATCGAGGGCGCGCACGAGGGCAAGGGGCTGGGGTTGAAGTTCCTGCGCCATGTCGAGCGCACGGCGGTGCTGCTGTTCCTGATCGATGCCACGAGCGAGGATCCGCCCGGTACGCTGGCGTTGCTCGAGCGCGAGATCGCGGGGTACAGTGCGGCTCTCGCGGAGAAGCCGCGCCGCGTGGTGCTGAGCAAGGCCGACCTGCTGCCCCCCGAGGAGCATGCGGGACTGGCCGAGAGGCTCGGGCTTCCCGAGGCGCGGCTCATCAGTGCGCATTCGGGCGCCGGCATGAAGACGCTGCTCGAGGAGCTGTGGACCCTG
This sequence comes from Candidatus Eiseniibacteriota bacterium, assembly GCA_040081365.1. GTDB lineage: Bacteria > Eisenbacteria > RBG-16-71-46 > RBG-16-71-46 > RBG-16-71-46 > JAIOPA01. The sequence goes on from JBEBGT010000610.1 coordinate 1,628, forward strand.
GTCCCGGCCGGAGCGGCGATCGCCGAGGCGGACACCGAGACCCCGGCAGGCAACGGAGACGGAGACGGCGATGGCGGATGAACGGCCCGGCATGGGGCGCATTCTCGATGCGACGAGCACGCGCGGGCTGGCGGGCAAGCGCGATTACGTGCGCTCGCTCGAGCAGCGCCGTGACGAGGAAGCGCTGTCGCTGCTGGTCGAGTGCCTGTGCGACGAGTCGTGGTACCTGCGCGAGCTCGCCGAGGCCGCGCTGCTGCGCATCGGTGAGCGCGCCGGCCCCGCGCTGCTGCCCTTGCTCGAGCAGGGACTCTGGTTCTCGCGTGCCAGTTCGGCGCGCGTGCTGGGCCGCATGGGCTTCGCGCCCGCGGCCGCGGCCCTGGTCCGGCTCACGCATGACGGCGTCGAGACCGTGGTGCGCGACGCGGCCATCGCACTTTCCGACCTCGCGCGGCGCGGCGGGCTGGCGCGCGTGGCGTGGGAGCTGCAGCAGGTCGCGCCCGAGGTGCGTCAGTCGCGGCTCGTGTTGTTCGCGGCGGTCGACCGGCCGTTCGCCGAGCGGCTCGAACGACTGTCGCGCAGTGAGAACCTGAAGCAGCACACCGACCCCGAGACCCTGGCCGACGACGCACCGTGGGTGCGCCAGAGTGAGGAGGGCGTCGAGTGGACCTTGATCCCCGCATCCCGTCCGGCGGGCAGTACCGCGCAGCCGGCGGCCGCCCCACTGCACTGATGCAGGTGTGCGAGCGGCCCGTGCCGCTCGCGGTCCGTGCACTGGAGCGGCACGACGCG
>JBEBGT010000611.1:0-2412 GCA_040081365.1 Candidatus Eiseniibacteriota bacterium
CAGCACGGCGCGCAACGGCTCGGCCTTCCCGGCGCCGAAGGCGGCGATCACCAGCGTGCGCGCCCGCGCGAGCAGCGGCAGCGACAACGTGAGCCGCGTGCTCGGGGGCTTCGGGGAGTCGCGTTCGACCACCACACACGCCGCGGTCACCTCGAGTGAGGCGCGGCCCGGGAACAGGCTCGCGACATGGCCATCCTCGCCGATGCCGAGCAGCGCCAGATCGGGTGTGGGCTCGGGGCCCAGCAGGTCGGTCAGCTTGGCGGTGTAGCGCTCGGCTTCGCGTGCCGGGTCGTTGGCCGTCTCGACCAGCGGATGCACGTGCGGGCCGCGCGTGCCGAGCGCGGTGAACAGCAGCCGCATGCTGGCCGCCGCACTCGAGGCCGGGTCGTTGCGTGACACGAAGCGCTCGTCGCTGTAGAGGACGTGCGTGCGCGTCCAGTCGAGCCGCGCCGAACCCAGGCGGGGCAGGAACTGCTCGGCCGCGGAACCCCCGGGAATCACGAACACGAAGCGGCCGCGCGCGGCGATCGCCTCCTGGGCGGCAGATTCGACCCATCCGGCAAACGTTTCCGACAATACGGGTGCTTCGGCGACCGTGACCTGAGGATCTTCCATGATCTCGTCGGCTCCTCGCCGGCTCGGGTCTTGCAGGTGCATCGTGATAGGGTGGTGCGGCTCGGTGCCGCAGTTCCCACAGCGCGCGAGCATATACGGGCCGGGCCGGGAGCGCACAGGGAATGCGCGGAGGGAGGATCGCCATGGAGTTGGGCATGATCGGGCTGGGGCGCATGGGCGCCAACATGGTGCGCCGGCTCATGCGCGCCGGGGTGAAGTGCGTGGCGCATGACCGTTCGAGGGACGCCGTGGCCGCCCTGGCGAAGGATGGCGCGACGGGAGCGGACTCGCTCGCGGCCCTGGTGCAGTCGCTGGCGGCTCCGCGCCACATCTGGATCATGGTGCCCGCGGGCATCGTCGATGCCACCATCGACGAGCTCGCCCCGCTGATGTCGGCCGGGGACACGATCATCGACGGTGGCAACTCGCTGTTCCAGGACGACCTCGCGCGTGCCGAACGCCTGGCGAAGCGCGGGCTCCACTACGTGGACTGCGGCGTGTCCGGGGGCGTGTTCGGGCTCGAGCGCGGCTACTGCCTCATGATCGGCGGCGAGCCCGAAGTGGTCGCGCGCATGCGTCCGGTGTTCGAGGGCCTGGCGCCCGGCGAGAGCTCGGTGCCGGTCACGCCGGGGCGCGATCCCGCGCGCTCCACGGCGGCGCACGGCTGGTTGCACTGCGGTCCGCATGGCGCCGGGCACTTCGTGAAGATGGTCCACAACGCCATCGAGTACGGCATGATGGCCGCGTACGCCGAGGGCTTCAATCTGCTGCAGCATGCGGGCGCGGGCCGGCACGGCCAGGCGACCGACGCCGAGACCACGCCGCTGCGCAATCCGGAGCACTACCAGTACGATTTCGCGCTCGGTGACATCGCCGAGCTGTGGCGGCGCGGCAGCGTGATCCCGTCGTGGCTGCTGGACCTCACCGCGCAGGCGCTGGTGAGCGACGAGAAGCTCGAGGGCTTCTCGGGTCGTGTCTCGGACTCGGGCGAGGGCCGCTGGTCGCTGGCGGCGGCCAACGACCTCGGCGTGCCGGTGTACGTGCTCGCGGCGTCGCTGTTCGAGCGCTTCGCGTCGCGCGGCGAGAACCTGTTCCAGGACCGGCTGCTGTCGGCGCTCCGCCTGCAGTTCGGCGGGCACGTCGAGAAGCCCGCAGGGCAAGCCTGATGCCGCAGGAGCGCTCCGACGCACTCGTGTTCTTCGGCATCACGGGTGATCTTGCCTATAAGAAGATCTTCCCGGCGCTGCACGCCATGGCCCGCCGCGGCATGCTCGACCTGCCGGTGGTCGGCGTGGCCTCGAGCCCGCTCACGCAGGAGGCCCTGGTGGCCCGCGCACACGCCAGCGTCATGGAATACGGCGGCGGCGTGGACGAACCGGCGTTCGCGAAGCTGGCCTCGTCGTTGCGCTACGTGCAGGGCAACTACCGCGAGCCCGGCACGTACACGGCGATCCGCGAAGCGCTGAACGGTGCGCACTTCCCGCTGCACTACCTGGCGATCCCGCCGTCGTTGTTCGCCACCGTGGTCGAGGGCCTGGCCGGGGCCGGCTGCACGCAGGGCGGCCGCGTCGTGCTCGAGAAGCCGTTCGGACGCGACCTCGACTCCGCGCGCGCCTTGAACGCGACGCTCCACCAGCGCTTCGACGAAGGCTCGATCTTCCGCATCGACCACTACCTCGGTAAGGAGGCGGTGCAGAACCTGTTGTATTTCCGGTTCGCGAACGCGTTCCTCGAGCCGGTCTGGAACCGGCACTACGTCGACAGCGTGCAGATCACGATGGCCGAGAAGTTCGGCGT
>JBEBGT010000612.1:0-2409 GCA_040081365.1 Candidatus Eiseniibacteriota bacterium
GTTCGATTCTGCTCCCCACGAACCGTGACGGCACCGATTCGGCCGAGGCGTTCGGCGGAAACCCGTTGCTGACATCGACCTCGCACCGCCGGATCGCGAATCGTGTCAACGGTCACCCAATGGTCCCCATCTGCGATCACCGGAACTTCCCGACCCCGGGTGATCCGCTGACGTCCTCGGTGGCGACTTGGACGATACCCGACTCGAGCTTGTCCTCGAGCCGGCAACGATGACCGAAGATGTTGACGGTGATGGCGTCGTGCAGGACGCGGTCGAGGGTCGCCGCGGCGCGGGTGCCCTGAGCGGGCAGGCCCGCAAGTGCGTGCCGCTGCTTGCCGGACTGCAGCGCGTCGTCTGCGCATCCACGAGCAGCAGCATCACGCTCGGCTGCCGGTCTGCGTTCTGGAGCAACACCGAACTGCGATCGCGCCTCGCGCTGTGGATGCCACGTCAGGCCGTCCGCGGCACTTCGAAGCTCCGCGAACAGCGCAGCCTGCCGGGTTGTGTCCGACACCATGGGCGCTCCGCCTGCGGAGGCACGTCGCCAGAGCGGCGCGCTTCCACCATACGGAGGTATTCGGCCAGGTTCCGCCTCGAGATCTGTCGAGGGAGCAGGCGGCCCGCGGCGCGAGCCCGCGAGTCCATCCTGCCTGACGTTCCGTTCGCCCCCTGCCGGGTCCGTTCGCCACTGCCGGCTTCCCCTCGCGGCCGGGCTGCTGCCTCCTCGGGTGGGGGCTCCACGCTCCTCGCAGTCTGTGGGGAATCGACTGCGGGCCGCGTGCGGCCCGCTTTCGACCTCCGGAAGTCCACCTCTCATGGAAGGCTGTCCACATGCGATCGCAGTCCTACAGGGCCAAGTTGCTAGTGGTGCTCCTCGCGGTCGGAGGACTCGCTCCGCTCGCGACCCGAGCGACGTCGTCCACGATCCCGGTGGCCTCCCCGGGCGACTCCCCTACAGAAGCCTTGCTCCGCCGGTACATCGCCGCCTTCAATCAGCACGATGTCCAGGCCACGCTGGCTTGCGTCGACACTGCGTTCCGTTGGTACAACGTCGCGGGCGACTCCATGAAGCTCGTGATCGCAGGGCGCGAAACGCAGCGCTCGGTGCTCACGCGCTACTTCAAGGCATTCCCGGATGTGTCCAGCGACAACAGCGGAATCTCGGTCAATGGCCCGTGGGCCATGGTGCGGGAAAGAATCGTTTGGACCGGCGCCAAGGGTCGCACCGAGAGTGTCACGCTCGCCGTCTACGAAGTGAGGGACGGTCAGATCAAGCGGGTGTTCTACTTCCCCGCGGAGAGTCGATCGTCGTCACCCGAACCGAGTCGCTAGCCGGGACTGTTCATGAACGGTGAGCCGAGAAGTCCGTATGTCCACGACTCCGACCTCAGACGCGACTCGATCGGAGCCCCCGTCGAGCGGCGGCTCGCCGCAGCTGGTGCGGGGCGGTCATCACGGAACGGTGGCTCCGGTCGCGTGGCGCGCTCCGGATCGGCGGCCTGGCGGCCACACCATTTCAAGCCGTTCCAGGCGGCCGAGCTGATGGCCGTGGTCGAGTCCGTGGCGGGCCTGGTGAGACGCGCCACCCCCCCGGGCGAGGCCAGCGATGCGGCCGCGTAGCTTCGGCCCCCCACGAGAGTCGACCGGCCGAGCGAGCAGTTCCCCGGGAGCGACGTCGCCGTGGCGGGCGCTCCGGACAGGTCGGACGCCGTCCTGAGCGGGACGGAGTGCCCCGGGAACATACGCCCGACCTCGGCCCCTCTCGCCTCGCGGGCGGGCGTGAACCCGGTTCACCGCCCCGGGCCGCTCCGGTCCCACCGCCGGGGCCGCTCGATCCGGCCTGCCAAGCCACTTCTCTGCTGAACTCCGTTTGGGGCACGGCCGATAACCCCGGCAACGAACACCGGTTGCCTCGCCCCCATACGGCATTCACCCACACCTTCGGGACGTCGACTCCTTTGAACGCCGAAGACGCCTTCGCTCCTACGCAGGATCGCTCGCATTTCTTCGCGAGCTCGGCGGCCAACGCCGTGCTCACGCAGCTCGAACAGGGATTGGTGCACGAGTCGCCCATCACCGTCGTCACCGGTGAAGCACTCGTAGGCAAGACCTGGGTGCTGCGTGAAGCCTGTGCGCGCTGGGGCGCTCGTGTGCGCGCCGAGTGGCTGGAAGCGCACGGCACCGCGCCCGACGCGTTCCTGCCGGCCATGATCCGCGCGTTCGACGGCCACGTGAGCGACACCTCCACACGCAGCGAACGCGTGGCCGAACTCGTGCGCGCGCTAGGCCGGGTGGCGGAGAGCGAAGTGACACCGGTTCTGATTCTGGAAAATACGCACACGCTGCCGGGCGAGATGCTGGCCGAACTGGCGCGCATCGTGAGCGCGGCGGCGGCGGCCAAGTCCAAGC